>NZ_RZSJ01000034.1:3076-20813 GCF_003998025.1 Mesorhizobium sp. M8A.F.Ca.ET.021.01.1.1 | reverse complement strand
GTTCTGAAGGGCTATCCACGACTGTCGGAAACTTTTATCGCGCAGGAACTGCTCGGCCTCGAACGCGCGGGGTTCGACTTGATACTCGTCGCGCTCAGGCGGCCCACCGACGCAAAACGCCACCCCGTGCATGACGAGATCAAAGCGCCCGTCCACTACCTGCCGGAATATCTGCACGACGAGCCGCTGCGCGTGCTTCGCTCGCTGTTTGCTTGTTTGCCGCGGCCGGGTTTCTGGCGCGCGCTCGGATCGCTGGCCGCCGATATCCCCCGCGACTTTACGCGCAATCGCGCACGCCGCTTCGGGCAAGCGCTCGTGCTGGCGGCAGAATGGCCGCAAGACGCGGGGTGGTTGCATGCCCATTTCGTGCACACGCCGGCATCGGTGACACGCTATGCCAGCCAGCTTCGTGGCCAGCCGTGGAGCTGCTCGGCCCATGCCAAGGATATCTGGACTTCGGCGGACTGGGATCTGGCCGGCAAGCTTTCCTCGGCGCGTTGGACAGTCACTTGCACGAAAACCGGCTTCGACCACCTGAAAAAACTCGCCAATGGCAACTCGTCCGTGCATTTGAGCTATCATGGGCTCGACCTTGAGCGCTTCGGCAGTTTCAGTGCGGCGCGAAAGCAACATGACGGCTCGGCCCAGAGCGGACCGGTCATCATTCTGAGTGTCGGGCGCGCCGTTGCAAAGAAAGGTTACGACACCTTGCTGGGAGCCCTTGCCCTGTTGCCTGGCGATCTGGACTGGCGTTTCGAGCATATCGGCGGCGGCGAGGAACTGGAACGGCTCAAGGCGCTGGCGAAAAGGCTCGGACTGGATGGTCGCATCTCCTGGAAAGGTGCGCTGGCGCAGAAGGAGGTGCTTGAGCACTACCGCCGCGCCGACATCTTTGCCCTGGCCTGCAGGATCACCGCGGATGGCGACCGGGACGGTCTGCCTAATGTTCTGGTGGAGGCGGCCAGCCAGCGGCTTGCCTGCGTGTCCACCGATATTTCCGGCGTTCCGGAGCTCTTGTCGTCGGATGAAACCGGGCTGCTGGTTCCGACAGAAAACCCGATTGCCCTGGCACAGGCGCTGGAGCGCCTGATCCGTGATCCCGTGCTGCGCGCCCGCCTCGGCGACGCCGCGGAGGCGCGCGTGCGCGGCAATTTCGATCATATGGCGAGCATTGGACAGCTCAAGGAACTGTTCGAGCGCGAGTGGCGGGCCGCCGGTTGAAGCAGCTGCGTGCGTTCCTCTATGTCCAGCACCTGCTCGGTATCGGCCATCTCGCACGCACCAGCCGCGTCGCGGCGGCTCTGGTCGATGACGGGTTTGAGGTAACCGTCGTGACCGGCGGAGCGCCGGTCTCCGGGTTTCCGGGACCGGGGGTAAAGTCCGTAACCCTGCCACGTGTCACCTCCGGTGATGAGGGATTTTCCGGGCTTGTCGACTTGCAGGGCACCCCCATCGACGATGCTTTCAAGAAACGGCGTTCAGAAATGCTGCTGCGGGCATTCCGGGATTGCAGGCCTGATATCGTCATTGTCGAGGCGTTTCCGTTTGGACGCCGGCAGATGCGTTTCGAATTGTTACCGCTGATCGAGGCCATCGCCGCGACGTCGCCCAGACCGCTGCTGGCGACGTCCGTCCGTGATATCCTCCAGGAGCGCGTCAAGCCGGGCCGAAACGAGGAAACAGTCGATCTCATCAACAGGCATTTCGACCTGGTCATGGTCCACGGCGACCCGGCTTTCGCGACCATCGACAAGACATTTCCACTGGCCGGCGCGATCAGGGCTGAGGTCATCTACACAGGGCTCGTTGCGGCGCCGCCATCGCCCGCGGCCTCCGAGCGCTTCGACATTCTGGTGTCGGTTGGCGGCGGGGCTGCCGGAAAGAGCCTTGTTCACTCCACCATCGCAGCGGCGCGGAACGCCAAAAACGGTTGGAAATGGTGTTTGATCACCGGCCCAAACCTGCCGAAAGCCGAGTTTGACACGATCGCACGCGATGCCACGCCTGGCCTGTCCATCTTCCGGTTCCGAGAGGATTTCGCCAGCCTGCTGACCGGCGCCCGTCTGTCGGTCTCGCAGGCGGGTTACAACACGGTCTGCGATGTGCTGCGCGCGGGTTGTCGCTCGCTGCTTGTTCCATTTGCGGCCGGCGGGGAAACCGAACAGACGGTTCGCGCCCTGATGCTCGAAGAACTCGGTCTGGCAACGGTGTTGACCGAAAAGGACCTGACGCCTGAAGGTCTGGCGCAAGCGATCGAACAGGCGTTTGGGGCGCCGACGCCAGCCGCGCACCGTCTCGATCTGGAAGGCGCGCGTCGCTCGGCGCAGATTCTGCGTCAGCGGTATCGAACCTGGTCGCCGAAATCCTGACGCGGGCCGCGCCTGGGTTGGATTCGCGCAAAGCGCGTCAAACAGTTCCAATCAGCATGAAGCGCGTATACTTTTTCGTCGGCAGTTCACCGGAGAACCGCACCTCCCGTAGCGCCGCCATTGCTTCGAAGGCTGCCAGTGAAGCCACGCAGTTGATATGCGTCGGCTCGCTGAAATAATCGTTGCATTGCAGCAGTACGTTCGTGCCTCGCGGAAGCAGGGCAAGCCAAGCACCCAGATCAGCTATGTGTTCGCAGCTCGTGTTGACCACCAGGTCGGGCCGCCCGGCCGCATAATCGAGTGCGTACATATCCTCCGTCAGCGCCCGGAAGCGGTCGCCGGCTTCCCGGTTGAGGGTCCGGGCGACCGGCCCGACTTCAGGATCGATGTCGATGCTGTCGATCGCCGCAATGTCGAAACGGGCGTCGTTGAAAAGCATCGCCGGCAACACGCCGTACCATCCACCCAGAACCCATATGCGCCCGAACCGGCCGCCGCAGCTTTCGAACAGCCCGTCGAGCGCCCACATCTTGCAGGCGACCTGCTTGTGGTTGAAGGCGTTGGCGATATCGGCCTTCGGGTGCTTGGCGATGACGCGCGCCAGCCCTGCCACGAGAGGGCGATCGACATAGGCCGCAATTCCTCGGGTGAGGTCGAAGGCTTGCTCGTGCCAGTCCATGCCGGCATTGCGCGGTTGCGTGACATCCATCATATTCGCCTTGTATGTTGGGATTTCGGGCGACACAACGCAATCTTGCTGAGCGCAGCACTGCCTCCGTGCACTGCAGCTTCGAGCTTGTCATTGGCGACGAAGAAATTGCCGATACGCCATTCGCCAGCAGGTGCTTTTACATCCAGCACCCTTCCAACTGAAGGCTCCACGATCGCATATGGAACCCAGCCTAGCCCGCTACATCTGGAAGCACACCAGGAAGCAGCAGATCTGGATATTGTTGATCGTCTTGCTTTCGATGATCCCGTATTTCATGTCCTTCGACCTGCCGAAGCTGATCGTCAACGGCCCGATCCAGGGCAAGGGGTTCGAGCAACCGGGCGCGACCCTGCCCTTCATGAGGCTGCACTATAACCTGCCGTTCATTGGCGAGGTCCTGTTGTTCTCCGGCTTTCAGCTCGGCCGCAAGGCGACGCTGCTTGCCCTGAGCATTGTGTTCCTCTTGCTGGTCGTCATCAACGGCCTGTTCAAACTCTACATCAACACCTACAAGGGCCGCCTCGGCGAACGCATGTTGCGCCGTATCCGCTTCGATCTGGTCGATCGTGTGCTGCGTTTTCCGCCGATTTACTTCAAGCGGGTGAAATCCGCCGAAGTGGCGACCATGGTGAAGGACGAGGTGGAGCCGCTGGGCGGCTTCATCGGCGATGCCTTCCTGCAGCCGGTGCTGCTCGGCGGCCAGGCGCTGACGGCCATGCTGTTCATCATGGTCCAGAACGTCTGGCTCGGAGCGATAGCCATCGTGATCGTGGTGATCCAGATCGTGCTCATCCCGCGCATGCGACGGCGGCTGCTCGTGCTCGGGCGCCAACGGCAGTTGACGGCACGCGCGCTTTCGGGCCGGGTTGGCGAAATCGTCGACGGCATCGGCGCTGTTCACGTCCACGATACGTCGAACTACGAGCGCGCCGACATAGCTGCCCGGCTCGGGCTCATCTTCAAGATCCGCTTCGATCTTTACCAATGGAAATTCATGGTAAAGTTCCTCAACAATTTTCTGGCGCAGCTCACGCCCTTCCTGTTCTACATGATCGGCGGCTATCTGGTCATCGCGGGCCGGCTGGACGTCGGCCAACTCGTGGCCGTGATCGGCGCCTACAAGGACCTGCCTGGACCGATGAAGGAACTGATCGACTGGGATCAGGATCGGCAGGATGTCCAGGTCAAATACCAGCAGGTCGTCGAACAGTTCACCGTGGAGGATATCATTGCGCCGACGATCGGAGCACTGACGATCGACAATCCCGGTCCGATGACAAACCCGTTGTCGGCGGTCGGTCTGTCAATGGCGGACGATGGCGGTGCAATGCTCCTCAACCGGATCTCCATGCAGGTCAAGCCGGCCGAGACGGTGGCGCTGGTCAGCACCCCGACAGGTGGAGCGGAGGCGCTGGCAGAAGCCTTCGCGCGGCTGAACTGGCCGGAAAGCGGAAAGGTCGCTTCGGGCGCCGATGACCTGCTTGAGCTCCCCGAAGCAGTGACCGGCCGGCGCATGTCCTACGCCTCGTCGGATGTTTTCCTGTTCCAGGCAAGTCTGCGCGATAACCTGCTCTACGGGTTGAAGCATGCACCGCTGACATCGGTGACTTATGACGGCGCCGCGGCGGACCAGCAGCGCTGGAACATCGACGAGGCGCGCCGGTCGGGCAATCCGGATCTCGATATCCACAGCGACTGGATCGACTATGCTTCCGCCGGTGCTACCGGCCCGCACGACCTCTTCGAAGCGGTGCGCCGGGTGCTCGACGCGGTTCTTCTGTCGCGCGACATTCTGGATCTTGGCTTGCGCTCTTCGGCCGACCTAACGCGTCACACGAAGCTTGCCGGGCGTATCGTCGAACTGCGTGCAGCGCTGCGAACCCGGCTCGAACAGGAAGGGCTGCGCGAACTGGTGGTTCCTTTCGAGCCGGGCGCTTACAACACGGAAGCGACGATCGGCCAGAACCTGCTGTTCGGCGCTGCCGCCGGCCCCGAACTGGCCGACAAGGCTCTGGCGGCCAATCCCTATTTCGCTTCCGTGCTGAAGCAAGCCGGCCTCGACCGCACGCTCTACGAAATGGGCATGGAGATCGCCGAACAGGCGATCGAGCTGTTTGCCGACCTGCCGCCCGATCACCAGTTCTTTCAGCAGCTCGCCTTCATGAGCGCCGAGGAGATCCCCGCCTACGAGACCTTGCTGCAGCGGCTCAAGAACCGTTCCTACGAGGCGGTTTCGGAGGCCGACCGCGCCATGATCATCACTTTGAGCTTTGCCTATATCGAGCCCCGGCACCGCTTCGGCCTGCTGACCGACGAGCTGATGAGCAAGATCGTCGCCGCACGCAACCAGTTCTATGAAAACCTGCCGCCCGAGCTGCAAAACGCGATCGAACGGTATGATCCCGCCAAATATATCGCCGCGGCCACCGTCATGGACAATGTCCTGTTCGGGCGTCTGGGCAACAACCATCCCGACGCGCCGGACCGCATACGCTCCATCGTCTATGAAATTCTTGACGAGCTGGGGCTTTATGCCGAGCTTCTGAATGTCGGCCTGGATTTCAACGTCGGTGCCGGCGGCAGGCGGCTGACCAGTGGACAGCGACAGAAGCTCGATGTTGCCCGGGCCTTGCTCAAGCGTCCCGATTTTCTCATCCTCAACCGGCCGCTGTCGGCGCTCGACCAGCGCATTCAGGAAAAGGTGCTGCGAAACGTGCTCGAGGAAGCCAGACGCGACGGCCATTCGCCGGCAATTGTGTGGGTCGTGACGAGTCCGGCAATGGCCACAGGGTTCGATCGCGTTATCGTCTTTGACTCGGGTCAATTGGTGGAAGACGGTACACACGAGACACTTTTGGCAGGGAACGGTATCTTCAAGGAACTTCTGTCATAGTCTGGCAGACGCGAATTTAGGAAGGTTTGCGACAATGCTGCTCAAGGATGAAGTTGGAATGCTGCAACGCGTTCCCTTGTTCTCTGGCATTGAGCCGGCAAAGCTCAAGCTGCTCGCGTTCACATCCGATCGCGTGAAATACAGCGCCGGCCAGATTCTTTTCCGGCAGGGCGACGAGGCGGACGCCGCCTATGTCATCCTTTCAGGCAGCGCGGACATTCTGGTCGATTCCGATAACGGGCCGATAAAAGTTGCCGAACTGCTGCCAAATTCGATCGTCGGCGAGATCGCCATATTGTGCAACAGCTCCCGCACTGCCGCCGTCAGAGCGGCAACTGATCTGGAGGCCTTGAGAATCCGCAAGGATCATTTCCTGAGGCTTATGAGGGAGTTCCCGGAAATGACGATCGAGATATTGCGGGTTCTTGCCGATCGGCTAAGCCATACGACCGCGGATCTGATCGACGCACGAACCGCCTAGAGCTACGATGGGCGAAAGTAGTATGGACGACGATTTTTTCCTGGTCAGATTTTGGGGCGTGCGCGGCAGCATTGCGGTAGCCGGGCCAGAATTCGCTCGCTATGGCGGCAACACAGTCTGCATTGAGATGCGATGCGGCAAGCATACGCTTCTGTTCGACGCGGGCTCTGGCCTGCGGCCTGCCGGCAGGGCGTTTCAGGCGGCGGATATGACCGATTTCGACCTGCTTTTCACCCATTGCCACTACGATCACATCATCGGGCTGCCGGCTTTTGCGCCGATCTTTGACCCGAGCGCCAAGCTTACCATTTGGTCCGGGCATCTTGCCGGGCGCATGACGACCCGGCAGATGATCGATGAGTTCATACGGCCGCCGTGGTTTCCGGTGAAAATGGACGTCTGCAAGGCAAAGCTCGACTGCCGCGATTTCGTATCCGGAGACGTGCTTCGGCCGCGCGAAGGGGTCGTGGTTCGGACCGGCAGCCTTGCCCATCCGGGCGGCTGCATAGGCTACCGGGTCGAGTGGGGCGGCCGCATCGTGGCGGTGATCACGGACACCGAGCACGAGCCGGGCAAACTCGATCAGTCGGTGCTCGGCCTCATCGACGATGCCGACCTCGTCATTTACGATTGCACCTACACCGAGAAGGAAATGGAACGCCGCCGCGGTAACGGCCACTCGACATGGCAACAGGGCGTCAAGCTCTGTGAGGCGGCCGGCGCGCGGGGGCTCGCGCTATTTCACCACGACCCGGCACGCACCGACGAGCAACTGGACGAGATGGAGAAACTGGCCAAGGACCGGTTTGCCGGCGCGTTTGCCGCGCGGGACGGCCAAACGCTCGAATTTCCAGTGCAGAAAAAGCGCTGAGCTATTTTCCTCCAGAGCCCTGTCCTGATGGATCGCGGCGTTCGATCAATGTGCTGATCGGAAGCCAGGCGCAGGATTCAGCCCGTGCGGTGACTGCGAATAGCCGTTCGAGGAAAAGCCATGCCGATTCATCATGGACGAGATGGTGCGTGAGCAGGCCGACCGGCTCGGCGCCGTCGAATGCCTGCTGCAATTGCGCGATAATGGCCTGAACCAACAGGCCATGGTCGCGGCAGCCGCGGGTGCCATGCCAATCCATGATGTCGACATTGCTGTTGATGACCGCCAGGGGAGCGGGCTTCGGCGGGCCGAAGACCGACAATGCCGCAAATCCTATAGATCCAAGGTCGGATACCACGCCGGCGTCGATCCTGTTCCAGGGCGGGACCAGCATCGGAACGGCACGTGCGCCGTGCAGGCCGGTTACGCGCGACAGCCCGCGGGCCAGATCATCGAGCACCGCCTCGGGTGGGCGATGTGCGCCGAGCTCCTGCTTTTTCTGGTCCTCGGGCGCATGATTTCGGTGCGCCCAGCCATGGATGGCGACCGTGGCATGCGGCGCCTCGTCAAGCCGGACGACAAGTTTCCCATCAGTCAGGGCCGGGATGACGGCCAGCGTGACCGGAACCGCGAATTCACCGGTCAGGTCGAGCAGCCGATCAAGCGCCGGCGTCGGATCCACGGCGTCGTCGTCGCGCAGCCAGAACTCCGCCCTGCGGCCCGTCCGTCGCAGGCGCGCCAGCTCTTTCACCAAGGGCTGCCAGATCGGATCAGATGTCATGAGACCGGGATCTTCTCGAGAAGTTCGGCCAGCCGCGCCGCTGCAGTACCGAGGGAACGTTCTTCGAGGATGAAACGTCTGGCTTCTGCGGCCATGAGGGTTCTTTCGTCGTTACGGGCCAGAAGCCTTTCAATGGCGGAAGCGAACGCCGCCACATCGCCCGGCGGGGTGAGAAACCCGGTCTGGCCATCCCGCACGACCTCCGGCACGCCGGCGATGTTCTGGGCCACCACCGGAAGGCCGGCGGCCTGTGCTTCAAGATAGGCCACACCATAGGCCTCGCCGAACCCGGGCCAGACGTAAATTCCCCCTCTGTAAAGGACATCCGGCACGGCTGCCGGCTCGATCGCGCCGAGCCATTCGATACGCTCTGCGGGCAAGCCGGCGAATTGCGCCTTGACCTCGTCACGGGCAGGCCCCTCCCCGACGACCGACATGGTCCAGGGCAGATGGCCGATCGAACCGAGCGCTTGCGCCAGCATGCGATAACTTTCGACTTTGTCGCCCGGGCGCATCATGGCGACTGTAACCAGGCGCGTCGGGCAACCGCGTGCCGGCTTTTCCCGGAATGCCGATGTGTCGATGAAGGGCGACAGTATGCCTAGAGAGGCATCGGGAATGGCATCTGCCAGTCCCCGGCGATCCCTTTGCGTGAAGCAGATGTTCAGCGCTGCCTGTTCGATGGCTCGCACCACCAACGCTTGGCTATCGGCCCACAAACCAGCGTTGCGCCGCCTGGAATAGGAGGCTTCCGCTGTCACATAGGGGACAGCAAAGGCCGACGCCAGCTCGGGTCCGATCAGGTCGGGCGCCTTGTAGTAGGGATGATAGGAGAACCAGAGGTCGGGCTTGCCGTCACGGTGCCAAAGCTTTGTCAGCCGAGCGGCTTCCTCTCGGGCCTCGATCTTGAGCGCATCGAAACTTTTCGACTCCGGTTGGCGTAGATAGAAACGCAATTCGGATGCCAGTTGGACGCTATGCCCTCCATGCTCCAGCGCCTTGACCAGCATCCGCGCCATCTGGCGGTCGCCGGAGACAACGGGATGATTGGGTGACTTCAGCGGCGCATAGAAGGCAATTCGCATCGCGCGACCCTATCATCGCAAAGCCAGGGCAAGTCAATTTCGAAGCACGATCGACTTCACCTTCAAGCAGTGGAATGTGCTATCTGATGCTCATGGAAATAGCTGCCGCTTCCGACCCGTTTGTGGCTTCTTTGCCGGTCTTCGCAAAGTTCGAAAGCGTTGCCGATATCGATAACTATCGACCTCTCCCCGATGGCTGGGCGATCGCCACCGCCGACATCGTCGGCTCGACCAAGGCGATCGAGGCCGGGCGCTATAAAACCGTCAATATGGCCGGCGCCAGCGTCATTTCGGCGCTGCTCAATGCGCTGGGTCGGCAAGACCTTCCCTATGTCTTCGGCGGTGACGGCGCGCTCGTGGCGTTCCCCGGCTCGGCGCTGGAACTCGCCCGCAACGCGCTGGCTGCTGTCCAGAGATGGGTGGCGGACGAACTGGACCTGACCTTGCGTGCGGCAATCGTGCCGATAAAGGATATAAGGGCGCAAGGCCTCGACGTCCGCGTGGCGAGGTTTCAGGCCTCCGAAGCGGCCTTCTACGCCATGTTCGCCGGCGGCGGCGGCAGTTGGGCGGAAGCCGAGATGAAAGCGGGGCGCTACCGCATCGATCCAGCGCCGGCCGGCGCGCGGCCGGATCTGACCGGCCTCTCCTGTCGCTGGAACCCGATCGAAGCCCGGCATGGCGAAATCGTTTCGATCATAGCCGTACCGGGGCCGGCGCGCGACTTGCGCGGTTTTCAGTTTCTGGCTTCCGATATCATCGCCCTCGCCGGCAGGCAGGAACGCGATGGTCACCCGGTGCCGGTGGACGGGCCGGACTACAGTTTGCTGCCCGCCGGCCTCGATGTCGAGGCGCGTGCCGCGGCGCCGCCGGGGCGGCGGTGGTTGGCGAAGCTGTGGGTAATCTTCCTGATGACGCTTACGGCTGTCGCCGACAGATTTGGCTGGACGATCGGCAAGTTCGATCCGAAGGTCTACAAACGCGACGTGGCCAGTAATTCGGATTTCCGCAAGTTCGACGACGGCTTGAAGATGACCATCGATGTTGACGCGGATGTGTTGCAACGGATCGAGAACCGGCTGAAACAGGCAGAAGAGGCGGGCATCTGCCGCTATGGCCTGCACCGCCAGCAGTCGGCCTTGATGACATGCCTCGTAATCTCGCCGCTACAGCCCGATCACGTTCATTTCATCGATGGCGCCTCCGGTGGCTATGCGATGGCTGCCGCAAGCCTGAAGGCGAAGGTGCCTGTCTGATGGCGGCTTGCCGAAATCGGTTCTCCGCAATATGCCTTTCTGATCGTCGACACACGCAATGTATTTGGCCGCCTCGGGCTGGGCCGAGATACGGTGGTGAAGGCCTGACGGCGTCCGAGCCGGGCAATTTTTTGCCCGATGTCAGGATCGTGATTGCACTCCGCCGGCAGCCTCGCCACATATGTGCGCCAGCAGATAGATGCAGTTATGCCTGCTCCTTCCCTGCTTCGAGGTGTGGCGGATCAAAGGAGAAGGCTCGTCTTCGACGGGTTTCGAGGTAGCATGAGCACAGCGCAAACAGAAATTTCGACCATTCTCATGGACAAGGTTGCCGATTGGCTGACCCAATCGGCTTTGGCCGGCAACGACTTGGAAACATTGGTAAAGGGGTTTTGCGAGCGGCTGGCTGCTGCCGGCCTGCCGCTGAAGCGGGTGCATTTGAGCTTTTCGATGCTTCATCCGCTTTATGACGCGCTTGGTTTCACCTGGATTCGCGGCCAAGGCATGGAGGTGGAAGGCTTCCGCAAACAGGACGGCGTTCATTCTGATAGGTTCCTAACCAGCCCATACTACCATCTGCTCAGCAACAAGCTCGACCATCTGCGGCGTCGGCTCGACCCGGCGGTCCCGTCGGAATTTCCTGTTTTCGATGAACTCAGGCTAATGGGCGTGACCGATTACATGGCTTTCGTCCATCCCTTCAACGGCAATACCAGTCAGGGCATGATCGGGTCCTGGTCCACCGACAGTGCTTCAGGTTTCAGCGACAGCATGATTTCGGCGCTGCTGCGTATCCAAAACCATCTCGCCATCGCAACCAAAATGGCGGTGCTCACCAAGTTGGCCGACAACATGATGACCACTTATCTCGGCGGCGACGCCGGGAGACGCGTGCTGGACGGCCAGATCAAACGCGGCGAGGGCGACACGATCCGGGCCGCACTGGTCATGGCCGATATGCGCGGGTCGACAAAGCTTGCCGAAACTTCCGGCCGCGAAATCTACATCGATACGCTGAACCAGTTTTTCGATGCCATTGCAGCACCTTTCAATCGCAAAGGCGGGCAGATCATGAGTTTCATCGGTGATGGCTTCATTGCCGTCTACCCTTGCGAAAGGCATCGCTCGCAGTCCGAGATCGCCTGCCAGTCTGCTCTGGCGGCAGCGCACAAGGCCACTGCGCGCATGATGGATCTCAATCTGCGAAGGAAGGAAAAAGGCTTGTCCGACATAAAATTTGGCATCGGCCTGCATGTCGGCAACGTGATGTTCGGCAATGTCGGGCTTACCGACCGGCTCACATTCTCTGTCTTCGGCTCGGCTGTAAACGAGGTCCAGCGCCTCCAGACCCTGACCAAGAAATATCCGCACCGCGTTCTCGCCAGCAAGGACTTCGCCAGCTATTGCGGCGCCAACAGCTGGCTGACGCTCGGCAGCGAGGAACTGGCCGGGATCAAGCAGAAGCTGACGGTGCTTTCACCCGATCTGTCGGGCGCTCTCGCACTCGATGAAGACGGTGCGCTGGAGCCGATTTACGACCGGAGATCGGAGGCCGAGCAGGTCATGCTGCTTCATCGCGATGCCGCACGGCTGTCGGCGGGCGACCGGAGGAAGCTCCAGTAGCCAGCCCCAATCTGATCCGAACGCCTTGGTAAGCAGTCCGGTCGCTGGTTCCGCCGCTGGCGATCGTTCGAATCCAAGTTGCTCTAGGCTGGCAATGCGGTAGTCTTGCTTCCAGGGCCTGCCGCCTGGCAGGCCCCAGGGTGGGGCTGGTGTGAGAATGAATGCAGGCGTTGATCTGCTGCGGATCGAGGATGTTGGCATCTCTTTTGCCATTATCGGGGGACCGTTGCATGCCGTCAGACGTGCAAATCTCCGCGTCCTGCCCGGCAAGGTTACCGCGCTTGTGGGCGAGTCCGGTTCCGGAAAATCGGTTCTCAGCCAGGCAGTGATGGGCATTTTGCCGAACACAGCCCATGTTCGCGGCCGTATCCTGTTTTCCGATCCTGAAAAGCCCGGCACGACGCAGGATATCCTGCAGATGCCGCGTGACGGGCCCGAAATCCGGGCGTTGAGAGGCAGCCGCATCGGCAAGATCTTTCAGGAGCCTATGACATCGCTGTCGCCGCTGCACACGATCGGCAACCAGGTCAGCGAATCCCTGCAGATTCATACGCCCATGGCGCGGGCGGAGCGAAAGGCGCGGACTGAGGAAATGCTCAGCCTTGTCGGCTTTCCCAATCCCAAGCGCGCCTATGACATGTATCCGTTTGAACTTTCGGGAGGATTGCGTCAGCGCGCCATGATCGCCATGGCGCTGATCTGCCGGCCCGCTTTGTTGATCGCCGACGAGCCGACGACGGCGTTGGACGTCACCATCCAGGCACAAATCCTGCAATTGCTACGCGAGCTTCAGACCAAGCTGAACATGGCGATGCTGCTGATCACGCACGACCTCGGCGTGGTCGCCAATGTTGCCGACGAGGTGGTGGTCATTTACCATGGCGAGATCATGGAAGCGGGACCTGTCGAGGCAATATTCCGCCGGCCAGGTCACCCTTACCTGAAGGGCCTGATGGCAGCCGTTCCGCATTTCGACCTGAAGCCGGGCGAGAGGCTGAAGGCGCTCCGAGAGGTGCCAGTGAACGTCGGCACCCTGCTGGGCAAGCAGACGGCGCCGGCATCGAAGGGGCCGAGCGACATCCTGCTGTCGGTCAGGGACCTGGCAAAGGTCTTTACCATCCGCAAGTCCGGATGGTTCGGCGGGGATCGTCAAACCTCTGTTCGCGCCGTGGACGGCGTGAGCTTCGATATCAGGCGGGGTGAGTGTCTGGGCCTGGTCGGCGAAAGCGGTTGCGGTAAAACCACCGTCAGCAAGATCCTGATGCGGGCTATCACCCCTTCCGGCGGCTCGGTGGTCTTCAACGGCCGCCAAGGACCGATCAACGTCCTGGAAGCTGAGGGAGACGCCCTGCGCACGCTGCGCGCGAAAATCCAGATGGTCTTCCAGGATCCGGTCTCGTCGCTTTCACCTCGCATGACGGTGGAAAACATCTTGAGCGAGCCGCTGGAAATCCATCAACGGGGCAATGCCGCGTCCCGACTAGCCACCGTCAAGAGCCTGATGCAGGCAATCGGGCTCGATCCGCGCTTCATCAAGCGTTATCCGCACAGTTTCTCCGGCGGGCAGCGTCAGCGTATCGGCATCGCGCGCGCGTTGGCCCTGGGGCCGGAACTCCTGATCTGCGACGAGCCGGTTTCGGCGCTCGACGTCTCTGTCCAGGCGCAGATCCTGAACCTCCTGAAGGACCTGCAGAAGGAACTGGGCCTGACTTACCTGTTCATATCCCACAATCTGGCGGTGGTGGACTATATGGCGGATCGCATCGCGGTGATGTGCGGCGGACGTATCGTCGAGCTTGCGCCGCGCGAAATTCTGCTCAGGAAACCGATCCACCCCTACACGCGCTCACTGGTCGCCGCGGTCCCATTCCCCGATCTCGACCGGCCGATGGATTTCAAGACGCTGAAGCTCGGCGGCGCTTCCGACGCCAGCGCATGGGGACCGCAATTCCGCGACGAAGGCGACGAGGATGTGCTGTCGCCGATCGATCTTGGCGGCGGCCACCTCGTGCTGGCCCGGCGTTCGGCCGATGTCAGTGAGTTGCGCCATTGATCAGCCGTCGCACCCTCCTTGGTCTCATGGCTTCGGCACTTCTGCCGGGCACGTCGCGCGCTGGCGATCTGGAGCCGGATTTTCTTCAGCCGGAGCTGAAAGCCAGGGCGCTGCCGGCACTCGCAGAGCGCCTGCCCAAGAGCCCGCGCGTATTGAACCTCGCTGCGATGGGCCGGCAACCCGGCCAGTATGGCGGCACGCTGCGTACCATCATCGGCAGCCAGAAAGATATCCGGATGATGACGATCTACGGATATGCCCGTCTGGTCGGCTATGACGAGAAGCTTAACTTGCAAGCCGACATTCTCGAAAGCTTCGACGTAGCGGATGATCGCGTCTTCACGTTCAAGATTCGGGAAGGGCATAAATGGTCCGACGGCAGCCTGTTGACGCCGGAGGATTTTCGTTATTGCTGGGAAGATGTCTGGCTGAACGATGAGCTTACGCAAGGCGGGCTCGCCCCTGCCCTGCTGGCGGACGGCAAGCCGCCACGTTTCGAGATCGTCGATCCGTTGACTGTCCGCTACAGTTGGGATGCGCCAAATCCCGACTTCCTGCCCAAGCTTGCCGCTGCCTCGCCGACACCGCTTGTTTTGCCGGCCGCCTATCTCAAGCAGTTCCACAAGAAATACCAGGATCCATTCCGGCTCGCCGGCCTGATGACGGAGAACCGGGCAAAGAAATGGACGCTCCTGCATATCCGCATGTCGCGGCAGTATCGCCCGGAGAATCCGGAGCTGCCCACGCTCGATCCCTGGCAGAACCGGACCAAGCCGCCGGCTGAGCAGTTCATCTTCGAGCGCAACCCGTTCTTTCATCGAATAGACGAGAATGGCCGGCAACTGCCCTATGTCGACCGGTTCATCATGAATGTCAGCTCGTCGGCGATCATTTCCGCCAAGACCGGTGCGGGCGAGAGCGACCTGCAATGCATGGGAATTGACTTCGCCGATTACTCTTTCCTGAAGGATGCGGAGAAGCGTTACCCCGTGAAGATGCATCTGTGGAAACGCATACAGGGTTCGCGGCTGGCGGTGCTGCCCAATCTGAATTGTGCCGACCCGGTGTGGCGTGGCCTTTTGCGTGACGTGCGCGTGCGCCGCGCACTTTCGCTCGCTGTGGACCGGCGCGAGATCAATATGGCCGTGTTCTACGGATTGGCGCGGGAAAGCGCCGATACGATCCTGCCGGAGAGCCCGCTCTACCGGCCGGAATTCGCGAAGGCCTGGGTCGCCCATGATCCCGACCAGGCCAATGCCCTGCTGGACGAGGTCGGGCTTCAGACACGTGACGATGACGGCCTGCGGTTACTTCCCGATGGGCGCCCGGCGCAGATCATCGTGGAAACGGCCGGCGAAAGCACGCTGGAGACCGACGCGCTCGAACTCATCACCGATCACTGGCGCAAGATCGGCATCGCCCTGTTCATCCGGACTTCGCAGCGCGACATCTTCCGCAGCCGCGCTCTTGGCGGCGAGATCATGATGTCGATGTCGTCGGGCATCGACAATGGCGTGCCGACCGCAGACATGAACCCATACCAGCTGGCCCCCACCATCGACGACCAACTGCAATGGCCGCTCTGGGGCGCCTACTATCTGTCCCATGGCAAGATGGGTGAGGCGCCCGATCTTCCTGAAGTGGTCGAGTTGATGGCTTTGCTCAAGCGCTGGAACGCATCGACCGAAGCCACGGAGCGCGCCGAAATCTGGAATTCAATGCTGTCGATCTACACCGATCAGGTGTTCTCGATCGGTACGGTGAACGAAACACTTCAGCCGATTCTGGTGTCCTCGCGGCTGCGCAATCTGCCTGACAAGGCACTCTTCGGCTATGACCCGACCGCCTATTTCGGTGTCTACATGCCGGATACATTCTGGCTTGGAGGCTCCTGAGCGTGCTTCGATATATTGTCTGGCGCATCGCTGTGATGGTTCCAACGCTGCTGGTCATATCGGCGCTGGTGTTCACCATCATCGAACTTCCACCGGGTGACTATTTCGACAGCTATGTCGCCGAGCTTCGGGCCCAGGGCGAAGCGGTCGATTCCGATCGCATCAAAATGATGCGGAAGGAATATGGTTTCGACCAGCCGCCCGTCATTCGCTACTTCTACTGGGTCGGCGGGATGCTGCACGGCGATTTCGGCTATTCCTTCGAGTATGAGCTGCCGGTTCGCGACGTCGTCGGGGACCGAATGTGGCTGACCGTCCTGGTTTCCTTCGTCACGATCATCTTCACCTGGCTCATTGCCTTTCCCATCGGCATGTACTCCGCCACGCATCAATACAGTTGGGGCGACTACGGCCTTACTCTCTTCGGCCTTCTCGGCCTTGCCATTCCGAATTTCATGCTGGCGCTGATCCTGATGTATTTCGCCAATATCTGGTTCGGCACCTCCATCGGCCATCTCATGGACCCGCAATATCTCAGTGAGCCGATGAGCTGGGCCAAGGCGAAGTCGATCCTCGCCCATCTCTGGATCCCGGTCTTGATCATCGGCACCGGGGGCACGGCAAGCATGATCCGACGGCTGCGCGCCAATCTGCTCGACGAGTTGCACAAGCAATATGTCGTGACAGCGCGCGCCAAAGGCCTTCATCCCTTCAAGGCACTGGTCAAATATCCGCTGCGCATGGCGCTCAATTTCTTCATTTCCGATATCGGCTCGATCCTGCCGGCCATCATCTCCGGTGCCGAAATCACCGCGATCGTGCTGTCCTTGGAAACGACCGGGCCGATGCTGATCAAGGCGCTGCAGAGCCAGGACATGTATCTGGCGGGTTCGTTCCTGATGTTCCTCGCCTTCCTGACGGTGATCGGTGTCCTGATTTCCGACCTGGCGCTGGCGCTGCTTGATCCACGAATTCGTTTGCAGGGCGGCAGCACCAAATGAACAAGCAATCGCCCCTGCCCGCTCCGGGTGCCCCACTGCAACACTACGTTTCCATCGCGCCCTTTGACCTGCAATCAGTCGAAGCCATGACGGCGGAG
Source organism: Mesorhizobium sp. M8A.F.Ca.ET.021.01.1.1 (assembly GCF_003998025.1). Lineage (NCBI taxonomy): Bacteria > Pseudomonadati > Pseudomonadota > Alphaproteobacteria > Hyphomicrobiales > Phyllobacteriaceae > Mesorhizobium > Mesorhizobium sp. M8A.F.Ca.ET.021.01.1.1. The sequence goes on along the minus strand of NZ_RZSJ01000034.1, from coordinate 3,698 downwards.
CAGTCGAAGGTCTTTCAGGCGTCGCAGTTGCGCCTGATGTGGTGGAAATTCCGACGGCACCGGCTTGCCCTTGTATCCGGCATATTTCTGGCAGCGCTCTATTTCGGGATCCTGATCTGCGAGTTCCTGGCGCCCTACAATCTGCACACGCGCAACATGGACTACATCTATTCGCCGCCGCAGCAGGTGCACCTGTTCCACAACGGCCAGCTTGTCGGGCCCTTCGTCTATGGTCGCCAGATGACGCTGGATATGGACACACTCAAGCGGAACTACATCGACAACCAGGATGATGTTCAGCGGATTCGTTTCTTTTGCAAGGGCGACCGTTACCGGTTCTGGGGCCTGGTCGAAGGTGACAGGCATTTTGTCTGTCCTGCTGAAAACGGCCAGCTCTTTCTGGCCGGCACCGACAGGCTGGGGCGCGATGTGTTCTCGCGTATCATCTATGGCGCACGCATTTCACTGACAATCGGCCTTGTCGGCATCAGTTTCAGCTTCCTGCTCGGCATTGTCATAGGCGGACTGGCTGGCTACCACGGCGGTGTCTTCGACCTGATCGTCCAACGGATCATCGAAGTTCTGCAATCGATCCCCAGCATTCCGCTATGGCTGGCTCTGG
>NZ_RZSJ01000034.1:0-3066 GCF_003998025.1 Mesorhizobium sp. M8A.F.Ca.ET.021.01.1.1 | reverse complement strand
TGGCTCTGGCGGCGATCATGCCGATAACCTGGAGTCCAATCCTGATCTATTTCGGCATCACCATCATCCTCGGGCTGATCCACTGGACCGGACTGGCGCGGGCCGTGCGATCAAAGCTTCTGGCCTTGCGCGAGGAGGATTACGTTCTGGCCGCGCAATTGATGGGCGCCAGCAGCAGCCGCATCATCGGGCGGCACCTCATCCCCGGTTTCATGTCGCATCTGATCGCGACGGCGACGATCTCCATACCCGGCATGATCCTGGGCGAGACGGCGCTGAGCTTCCTTGGGCTGGGCCTGAGGCCACCGACAACCAGCTGGGGCATCCTGCTGACCGAGGCGCGCAGCGTCAGCGTCATCGCGTTCTATCCATGGCTGCTTTTGCCGATGCTCCCCGTCGTTCTCGTCATCTTGGCGTTCAACTTCCTCGGCGACGGCTTGCGGGACGCCGCAGACCCCTACAAGTGAGCTCGCTATTCCGCCGCGCGCAGGACCACCCGGTATGACTGCCGGCCTCCCTACGGTTGTTGCAGTGTTCATCATCCGCCCCTATACGTGCCGACACGCAATCGAGCTCAGCCGTCGCCTTCGGGACGTACTCGTGAACAGTTCTTGTCGCGGGCATTGCCTATCTCTTGATCTGGTTAGGACACAAAAAGCATATGAGTCGTCTCGAGAATTTCATCAGCAGAATGACCGCACAGCGTGACATTCTCGATCATGTCTGCGCCGAGGTGGCGAAGATGGATGGGCTTGTGCTCGAGCTCGGCCTCGGCAATGGTCGGACGTTCCACCATCTGCGCGAGCGCCTGCCCGGGCGTCGGATCGTGGTGTTCGACCGCGAAGTCGGCGCACATGCCAGCTCAATTCCCGACGCCGAAAACCTCGTGCTCGGCGAAATACGCGAGACGGGCCGCAAGTTCATTGGCATCGAAGCCGCCCTTGTTCATGCCGACATCGGCACCGGCTATGATGATCGCGATGCAGTGACCGCTACCTGGCTTCCCGATCTGATCGCGAGCCTGCTTCGCGTCGGCGGCTTCGCGGTCAGTGGCACGCCGCTCGACCACCCGCTGCTGCAACGCCTCCCGGCGCCGACGTCGGAGCCCGCCGATCGTTATTTCCTTTGCAAGCGCGTGTGAGCGGCCGAGAGCCGCTTCACGGAAACGCTGCTCCCAGCTCTTTGTTTTAACGCAATTCGTGCTTTTTCAGGGGATTGTATACACAGCGATCTCCCGCTCAATGCCGCGCAGCGAGACTTCGTGGGGCACGGGCGTCAGCGCGCTCCTGCGCAACAGATCGGCGGTGAGATTGTCGTCGACCACCGAATGGGTGGCGAAGATCGCCTGTGCGTTGGCCAGGTTCTGTACCCGTGAAGCAATGTTGACCGTCTGGCCGAAATAGTCCTGCCGCTCGTTCATGGACACGGCGATGCAAGGGCCGGCATGGACGCCGATCTTGAGCAGCAGGTCCTCGCGCCCGCTCTTGTCGTTGAGCGCACGCATGGCATCGCGCATCCTGAGGGCCGCGGCAATCGCACGATCAGGCGTTGCGAAGGTCGCCATCACCGCATCACCGATCGTCTTGACCACCGCGCCTGCCTCCGCCGCGACGATCTCGTGCAGAACCTGGAAATGCGCGCGCACGAGATCGAAGGCAGCAAGGTCGCCCACCCGTTCGTAAAGGGCGGTCGAACCGCGCAGGTCGGTGAACAGGAAGGTCAGGCTGGTGATTTTCAGGCGCTGGTTGATGTCGAGCGTATCCGTGCGATAGAGATCGCGGAACGTCTGGTTGGTGAGCAGGCGCTTGGCGGTGAGGAAGGGCCGGCGTTTACCCAGGAAATCGTGCAAGGCCTGGCCGGCGATGAAAACCGTCGGCAGCACGCGGGTGTCGGTCCTGTTTTCCAGGGAAATGCGCAACGGGCCGGGTTGCATCTCCAGCGTTTGGTTCTGGACATGGTCGCGGTCGAAGACCAAAGAGAGGCTTCGGCGCTCCTTTGTTGGTTCGCCCTTCACGTCGATGAACTGCGCTGAATGGGTGACCGGCTCAAAGACGATGATGAATTCGGACGGAAGCTGTATGGGCAGAAGCGCCTTTTCACCGGGCGCAAGCTCGATATCTTCCAGCGAAAACGCTTCCAACCTTTTCGCGAAATCCTCATCCGGCACATCAACGCCCGACGCCCAGTAGATCTGGCGGAAATATTCCACCAGCGGCAGTTCGTGTGGATTGTGGGCGGCAATCCTGCGTATGCGTGGACTGACGGTGAATGTCACCTCGACCATCTCGTCGAGGGTTGGCGAATAGCCCTCGGAGCACAGCGCGCAGGTGTATTCGTCTTTCTGGAGGGTTTTCAGCGTGGCGTTGGTGTCGAGCACGCCGCCACAGCCTGGGCACAGAACATTCCAGGAAACATCGAAGATGCCCACCCGCGCCGCATGGAGAAATGCGCTTATGGTGCGCTCCTCGTCGAGGCCATGCTTGCTGGCGAAGGCTGGCGCATTGATGCGGCAAAGTTCGCGGTCGTCGCCGTCCGCGACGGTTCGCTTGATCGCGTCGATTACCAGTGGATCGACATCGGTCGATTGCCGCAGAAGCGAGAACAGATCCTGAGCTTCATTCATCCTGCTGGCTCCAGAAAATGCGCCTCCCAGGCGTGTTGATCGGACTGCCCTTGGTGCGAGTGCTGCATTTTACTTCGAAACGGACCATTCGAATAGGCAAGCCTGGTGATGGTTCAATTTCCATTCGGCGGATTTTCTCCGGCCGCAAGCGGCACTATGATGGTCGATAGGCGTTCATCTTTGGGGTTTTCTCCTGTGCCGACACCCGACAACCCGCCATTTCCCGCCGCCCTGCGCCTTTTCTCGGCGGGGGTCATCATCGTCCTGATCGTCGGCGCCGGCCTGTTTTTCGCGCCTGAGCTGGTCAAGCCGCGGTGGCCTTGGCCTGTCACGCCGTTCAGTGCCCGCTTCCTCGGTGGCTTCTACACCGCCGAAATGGCGGTGATGGCAGCGCTGCTGGTCTGGAATCGCTGGTCGCCCGGCAGGCTCGTCCTCGTCATGGC
>NZ_RZSJ01000349.1:0-6334 GCF_003998025.1 Mesorhizobium sp. M8A.F.Ca.ET.021.01.1.1 | reverse complement strand
GCCCGATGGCATCGGCCATTCCCGGCTTCAGGCCGAGCACCGTCGACAGCGCCATGCCGTCGAGAAAACCGTATACGGACGTCTCGGGCGTGTTGAGGTCGCCATGCTGGTCGGCCCAGATGATGGCGTCGGCGCCTTCGCCGGCGACCGCGCCGGCACTGGTCAGGCAGTTTCCGGCCAGCACGATGGGAAACCGCCCCCTGTCGCGGGCGATGCGGACCTCGCCCGAGACGGCGTTGCAGACGGCGAAACCCGTGGCGATCTCGCGCTCCTGGTCGTCACCGACCCTGCCGATATCTTCGACCGTGACGTCATGGCCGGCAAGGGTCAAGGCGTCGACCAGCCCGCCCGAGATCAGCGCGTCGGGCCCCTGGCCCATGCCGCCATGATAGTGGCCGCTGTCATAGGAGGCCAGGATGAGCGAAACCTTCACGACCGCGTCTCCGTCGCCGGCCTGACCTGCAGGATCGCCAGCGCCTCTGCGGGATCGATGCGGCCGTCATAGAGCGCGCGGCCCGAGATGGCGCCTTCGAGTTTTTGCGCGTCGGGCATGGTCATGCGCACGATATCGGCGATCGAAGCCAGTCCGCCGGAGGCGATGACCGGGATCGACACGGCGTCGGCGAGATCGATGGTGGCGTCCCAGTTGATGCCGGTCAGCACGCCGTCGCGGTCGATGTCGGTGTAGATGATGGCGGCCACGCCGGCGCCCTCGAATTTCCTGGCCAGTTCGATGACGCCGAGGCTCGACGCCTCGGCCCAGCCTTCGACGGCAACCTTGCCGGCCTTGGCATCGATGCCGACGGCCACCTTGCCCGGAAATGCCTTGCAGGCCTGCCTGACCAGATCGGGATCGCGCACCGCCACCGTGCCGAGGATGACGCGGGCCAGCCCACGATCGAGCCAATCCTCGATCTGCGCAATCGTGCGGATGCCGCCGCCGAGCTGCACCGGGTTCTTCGTCGCTTTCAGGATGGCGCCGACCGCGGCGCTGTTGACGCTCTGGCCCTGAAAAGCGCCGTTGAGATCGACGACATGCAGCCACTCAAAACCCTGCTCTTCGAAGGCCTTGGCCTGCGCGGCCGGATCGTCATTGTAGATGGTCGCGGTCGCCATGTCGCCGTGCTTCAGGCGCACGCATTGGCCGTCCTTGAGGTCGATGGCTGGAAACAGGATCATACGGCTTGGGGCTCCTGGAACGTTTGGGCGCCCGAATTGGCCGGTGGAGCGCTGCGATCCATCACAGGTCCGCGCTGCCCCTCATCGCCCTGCCGGGCACTTCTCCCCGTATAGAGACGGGGAGAAGGGGGCAGTTCCGGCCTCGTCGCCTCTTTCAGAATTGTCGAAAACATCGAAGACAGCGTTTTTCTCCCCGTCCTTATACGGGGAGAAATGTCCGGCAGGACAATGAGGGGCAGCGCCAACGGTCGGTGCGGATGGCTCATCAGGGCCTCCAGCGCAGGAAATTCGTGATCAGCGCCAGGCCCAGCGCCTGGCTCTTTTCAGGATGGAACTGCGTGCCGGCCAGATTGTCGCGGGCGACCGTGGCCGTCACCGGGCCGCCATAGTCGGCAACCGCAAGGACCTCGTCGGGGTTTTTCGCATCGAGATGGTAGGAGTGGACGAAATAGGCATGCAACCCGTCCGGCCCGGTCGGAATGCCGGAAAACAGCGGGTGCCGACGCCTCAATTCGATCGTGTTCCAGCCGATCTGCGGGATCTTCAGCGCCGGATCGCAAGGCGTGATCTCCTTGACGTCACCCGATATCCAGCCGAAGCCGTTGGTGATGGTCTTCTCGAGGCCGCGCTGCGACATCAGCTGCATGCCGACGCAAATGCCCAGGAAAGGCCGGCCCCTGGCGATGGCGACCTCCTCGACCGCTTCCCACATGCCCTCGACGGCGCGCAGGCCGGCCGCGCAGTCGGCGTAAGCGCCGACGCCGGGCAGCACGATGCGGTCCGCGGTGCGCACACGGTCGGCGTCGGCCGTCAGGTCGATCTCGGCCGCGATGCCGGCCTCACGCGCGGCGCGCTCGAAAGCCTTGGTGGCCGAGCGCAGGTTGCCCGAACCGTAATCGATGATCGCAACGCGCATCTCAGCGCCGTCCTGGAACGTGGGTCAGCCCCAGCGCCATGCCGGGCTGCGCCGGGCGCGCCAGAGCGGCATCCGGAACGATGCGCGGCGCGGGTGCCGCTTCATCCGAAAGACCTTCGACCTCAAGGGCATAGCGCATGTCGGCGTCCCCGAGCCGGCCGGCCTCGACGACGCCCCATTCATGCCAGCCGCGGCGGCGCAGCGCCGCGATGCGCAATCCCTGGCCCTCCAGGCCGACATAGAGCGAGACGAGCAGCGACAGCAGCGAGCCGGCCACGCCAAGGCCAAGTTTCTGGCCAAGCATCGAAAGCACGCCCATGATGACAAAGGCCAGCGCCGCTTCGACCCACAACCGGTGCCAGGCGAGCCATAGCGGCGGCACCAGCAGGCCGAGCCAGGTGAAGCCGTCGCGGACAAAGGCCGTCGTGTCGACTTTCTCGCTGCGGCCAGGTGGCTCCATCACGACATAGGCGGTCATGAGGCTATCCCTTCAAAGAACCCTTGGTAGAGGGAACCGCGTCAGGCTGGCGCGGGTCACGCTCGAGCGCGGCGCGCAGCGCGCGTGCCACCGCCTTGAAGCAGGTCTCGGCGATATGATGGTTGTTGGCGCCATAGTGGTTGGTGACATGCAGGGTGATGCCGGCATTCTGCGCCAGCGCCTGGAAGAATTCACGCACCAATTCGGTGTCGAAGGTGCCGATCTTGGGCGACGAGAACGAAACGTTCCAGACCAGGAAGGGGCGGCCCGACACGTCGATCGCCGCGCGCGTCAGCGTCTCGTCCATGGCAAGGTCGATCGAGGCATAGCGCATGATGCCGCGCCGCTCGCCCAGCGCCTTGGTCAAGGCCTGGCCGAGTGCGATGCCGGTATCCTCGACCGTGTGGTGGTCGTCTATGTGCAGGTCGCCCTTGGCCTTGACGGTCATGTCGATCAGCGAATGGCGGGAAAGCTGGTCCAGCATATGGTCGAAGAAGCCGACGCCGGTGGCGATGTCCGATTTGCCGGAGCCGTCGACATGGATCGACACCGAGATGTCGGTTTCCCTGGTCTTGCGGCTTGCATCGGCGGAACGGGGCGCCATCACTCTATCCTTGTGCCAGTGGTTCAGATCGTGACCGGTTCACGGGGCTCAAGCGCTCGCTGGCTTGAAAACGAGAGCCTTCTAGCAGCATGATCCGGCGATTGCCAGTTGCGATCCCGGCCGCTATCGAGCGGTTTGCAATCATTGGCCCCATGCATACATATGGCCGATCAAAGTCACTCGTACCGCGCCAAATCGCCTTTTAAAGGGATGGCGCTGCTCGGAGCAGGAAATGTCCAATGAATTGACCATGCATGCCACGACGATCGTGACCGTGCGCAAGGGCAACAAGGTGGTGATCGCCGGCGACGGCCAGGTCAGCCTTGGCCAGACCATCATGAAGGGCAATGCCCGCAAAGTGCGCCGCATCGGCAAGGGCGGCAATGTGATTGCCGGCTTTGCCGGTGCCACCGCCGATGCCTTCACGCTGCTGGAGCGGCTCGAAGCAAAGCTCGAACAGTATCCTGACCAACTCACCCGCGCGTGCGTCGAGCTCGCCAAGGACTGGCGCACCGACCGTTATCTGCGCCGGCTGGAGGCGATGATGCTGGTTGCCGACAAGTCGGTCTCGCTGGCCCTGACGGGCAATGGTGACGTGCTGGAGCCCGAACATGGCGTCATGGCCATCGGTTCGGGCGGCAATTACGCTCTGGCCGCGGCGCGCGCGCTGATGGACACCGACAAGGATGCCGAGGAGATCGCCCGCAAGGCGATGCAGATCGCCTCCGACATCTGCGTCTACACCAACAACAATTTCGTCGTCGAAACGCTCGATGCCGCCTGAGAGGGTGGTGCTCTACGATTTTCGGCCGGTCACCAAAAAGGACCTGCCGATGATCGCCGGCTGGCTGGCCGAGCCGCATGTTGCGCAATGGTGGGACGATCCCGAGACGGGAATCACAGAGATTGCCGATCACATAGACAGTATTTCCGTCGAGCCGCTGATCGTGGAGCTCGACGGCAAGCCGATTGCTTATCTCCAAAGCTACGACCCGCATATGGAGGACGATCATCCCTATGCCGATCAGCCGTTCGGCACGCTCGGCATTGATCTCTCGATCGGCCGGCCGGAACTGGTCGGCATCGGCCATGGCTCGGCGATCGTGCGCCAGTTCGTCGAAGACCTGTTCGAGGAAGGCGTGCCGCGCGTCATCATCGACCCCGATCCCGCCAACATCAGGGCCATTCGCGCCTATGAAAAGGCGGGATTTCGGGCCATAGACCGCAGGCAATCGATCTATGGCGACGCCGTGCTGATGGCGATCGACGCCGAAGACGCGCAAGAGGGGTAATCCAGGCATGGCCACATCCAGCGAGGACAAGAGCCTTTCTGCTTACGAGGATAGCTGGCGGATGGGGCTGATTATCGTCGCCGGCCTGCTCGTCGCCCAGGCCGTCACGCTCTATCTCATGGGCCATCCGCCGATCTGCACCTGCGGTTATGTCAAGCTGTGGCATGGCGTGGTGAACAGTTCGGAGAATTCCCAGCACATTTCGGACTGGTACACCTTTTCGCACATCATCCACGGCTTCCTGTTCTATGCGCTGGCCCGGTTCCTGTTCCCGCGCTCGCCGATCGGCTTGCGGCTGGCATTCGCCGTCCTCATCGAGGGCGGCTGGGAAATCCTCGAAAACAGCCCGTTCATCATCGAGCGCTACCGCGCCGGCACCATCTCGCTCGATTATTACGGGGACAGCATCATCAATTCGGTGTCCGACACACTGGCCATGGTGCTGGGATTTGTGATGGCGCGAAGGCTACCTATATGGGTGATCGTCAGCCTCGCCGTCCTCTTCGAACTGGGTACCGGCTATCTCATCCGGGACAATCTGACGCTCAACGTGATCATGCTGCTGCATCCGTTCGAGGCCATCAAGCAGTGGCAAAGTGGAATTTAGTGATATGAGCACATTTTCTCCCCGCGAAATCGTTTCGGAACTCGACCGCTTCATCATCGGCCAGAAGGACGCCAAGCGCGCCGTGGCCATCGCCTTGCGCAACCGCTGGCGCCGCCAGCAGCTCGAAGGCCAGATGCGCGAAGAGGTGATGCCGAAGAACATCCTGATGATCGGCCCGACAGGCGTCGGCAAGACCGAGATCTCGCGCCGCTTGGCGCGGCTGGCCGGCGCGCCGTTCGTCAAGGTCGAAGCGACCAAATTCACCGAAGTCGGCTATGTCGGCCGCGACGTCGAGCAGATCATCCGCGACCTGGTCGAGATCGCCATCGGCCTGGTGCGCGAGAAGATGCGAGAGGACGTCAAGGCGCGCGCCCATGTCAACGCCGAGGAGCGTGTACTGGAAACTCTAGTCGGCAAGACGGCGAGCCCGGCGACGCGCGACAGCTTCCGCAAGAAACTGCGCGACGGCGAACTCGACGACAAGGAAATCGAGATCGAGGTGGCCGACACCGGCAATGGCGGCATGCCCGGCTTCGAGATTCCCGGCATGCCGGGCGCCAATATCGGCGTGCTCAACATCAACGACATGCTGTCGAAGGCGATGGGCGGCAAGAAGACCAAGCTGCGCAAGACCACGGTGAAGGAATCCTACGACCTGCTGGTCGCAGACGAGTCCGACAAGCTGCTCGACCAGGACGAGGTGGTGCGCCGGGCGCTGGACGCGGCGGAGAATGACGGCATCGTCTTCCTCGACGAGATCGACAAGATCGCGGCCAGGTCTGACATTTCGGGCGGCCCTTCGCGTGAAGGCGTGCAGCGTGATCTGCTGCCGCTGGTCGAAGGCACCACGGTGGCGACCAAATACGGGCCGTTGAAGACGGATCACATCCTGTTCATCGCGTCGGGCGCATTCCACGTCTCGAAGCCGTCCGACCTGCTGCCGGAATTGCAGGGACGCCTGCCGATCCGCGTCGAGCTGCGTGCGCTGGAGAAGGAGGACTTCGTCCGTATCCTGACCGAGACCGAGGCCAGCCTGATCAAGCAGTATATCGCGCTGATGAAGACCGAGGGCGTCGAGCTCACCTTCACCGACGACGCCATCGATTCGCTCGCCGGCGTCGCCGTCGACCTCAACGCCAGTATCGAGAATATCGGCGCGAGGCGGCTGCAGACGGTGATGGAGCGGGTGCTGGACGAGATCTCCTACGATGCGCCCGACCGCAACGGCACGGCCGTCACAATCGACGCTGCCTATGTC
>NZ_RZSJ01000348.1:0-6337 GCF_003998025.1 Mesorhizobium sp. M8A.F.Ca.ET.021.01.1.1 | reverse complement strand
GTCGCAAGCCTCGAGCTTCTCGTCGGCATCCTGCTGCTGGTCAAGGCAGCGACCCTGTTCCCTGTCGAGCGGACCGTCACCGACCCGGCCCCGGACGTCAGCGACGACGTCGCGCAGCACCCGGTTCGATCGATCGTCAATTCAGCCCGCAAGATTGCCGAAGATCTCATCGCACCGCCGCAGGTCGTGGGGTCAGAAGTGGAGCGGGTGGAACCTCGCTTGCCCCTTGGCGACCTCGGCCTCGCGTCACAACCCAAGCCATCGATGCCCAGGGATTGGCGGGAAACACCGCTGTATCATCCGGTGGCCACGTCCTCGGCTGGTTTCGACTCCATGGGGCGGAAACTGTTCATCAGCGGAACCCAGAGCGTCGAAGCCGACAGGATCTGCCTGTTTCACGAGAGTGCCTGGCCTTGTGGACAGCGGGCGCGTGCGGCTTTCAACAACTGGATGCGCGGGCGGGCGCTGAATTGTTTCGTGCCTCCGTCGGTCGACCGCTTCCCTGTCGCGGCGACATGCAGGCTGGGCAAACAGGATGTCGGAGCCTGGCTCGTGTCGAATGGCTGGGCGTTGGCCTTGCCGGGCGGTATCTATGGCAAGGCCGAAGCAACAGCCAGGACGGCGGAGATGGGAATCTTCGGCTCCCCATAGGCGGCAGCAACCGGAGTCGCCGCAAAGGCCGGCATCGCCTCCAGAAAGCTGAGCGATCTATCCCGACGCCTCAAATTGTATTGTTCTTTGAAACCGAAATCCTAACTTGCCGGTCTTATGCTTGGCGATCCAACGGAGATCGATCATGTCCAACGCAGCAGCTGATGTCCCGGCCCATCACGAATGGAGGAGCGTCGGCTGGTTGGCTTTCCTTGGAACCATCGGCAGCCTTTGCGTCTCCCTGAGCCTGAACTATCTGCTGTTGTTCAGCGAGACGCTGACGCCTTTCGGGCGCGGCATGATCACCGCAACGCTTTTGCCTTTGGTGATCTGCCTGCCGCTTTTTGTGTTCATAGGCCGGAACCTGGCAGAGATCCGTCGCTACCGGCGGGAACTCAACAAAGCCGCTACCTTCGATACGCTGACCGGTTGCCTGAACGGCAGGGTCTTCACGTCGCTGATCGAGAGACGGGCAATCAGGCCGTCCGTTCCAGGCGAGCGATCGGGCGCCTTCCTGGTCATTCATCCTGAGCATCTGAACGCCATCAACTTGCGCTTCGGCCTGAGCTGGGGCGACGAAGCCTTGCGTCTCATAGCCTCAACCATCCGGTCTTGCGTGCGCTCGCAAGACGTCATCGGCCGCATAGGCGCGTCGATGTTCGGCGTGTTCCTTCCCGGAACGAGCGAGGCCGAAGCCAGGATGGTTGGCGAGCGTATCCGCGCCAGTGTCTCGCGGGTCTATTTTTCCCCTCAGGGCGCCGTGGAGATCCTGGCCGTGACCGTCGGAGGCGTGGTTTTCGAGGAGGACCTCGACTTCGAGGATATGTTCCGGCCGGCGGAACAGAGCTTGTCGGGCAAAGGCGGTTTTGAGTTGTCGCGTATTCAACGCGCTTCAGCCTGACGTCCTCCAAGACCGGTTCAGTTTGCCGCGACTTTTGCGATTATCGGGAAAGTCGATGCCAAAATCCGTGGCTTATCGCCCGCGATCCCTTCGCTACGATCCTTGGAGATCATCAGACAGGGATAGCCAAGGACATGCTGACGGACAAGCAGGCACGCGAGGCGGTGGAGCAGTACCGCGAGGAGGGATACGCGGTCGTTCGACAATTCGTCGACGGCGACGAGATGGTCCGGCTGAAGAAGGAAACGGATGCCGTCTACGCCGAAGGGCTCAAGCATCACGCTACTTTCCGGGACGGCAATCTCAACTTCCAGATCCTGCCCGAGTCGGATTTCGGCCAACGCTACGTGCTGCAGGCCTACTGGTTTTCCTGGATCAATTCCTATTTCGAGCAATTCCGGCGCAATCCCAATTACCTGAAACTGCTCGAAGGCTTGATCGGGCGTGACATCAAGCAAATCGCCCAGCAGCTGCATTGGAAGCCACCCGGGGCCAATGTCACTGGTTATCGCTTCCATCAGGATCTGCGATTCCGCAACCAGGCCGCCTTCGACAATGTCGCCGATGCGACAGTGACGACGGGCCTCGCCGTCGACCGAGCGACGCTCGACAATGGCTGCCTTCAGGTCGTGCCTGGCAGTCACAAGCTCGGCTATCTCGGCCTGTCCGACGAAGGCAAGGGCGAGTTGATGAAGGGGCTGACCGCCGAGGAAGAATTGCGCAAGGTCGGCATCGACCCGGCGACGATCGTTCCATTGGTCCTGGAGCCTGGCGACCTCGCCATGTGGGGGCTGCTTACCGTGCATGGCTCCTCGCCCAACCTGTCGCAGCACGACCGGGCCTTTGCCCTGTCCAGCTATGTGCGGGCCGACTCGACCCAACGCGGCGAGTGGGCGTTCAAGGATGGTGCCTCGGTGGCGCTCGGCAAGACGCCGGCGCTCTGCAAATACGAGAAGCTCTTCGAGGAGCCGGGACCGATGTACGACACCACCGCCTGGTGGAAATGACACCGCCGAGTTTGCCGTTGGGGGCAAGGGTGGCCTGGCGTTCGCGCCGGGCCTTTGCTGGCGCCGACTGGCGATGCCCCTGCCGCGCCTCAGGCGGTAAAATCCGCCGACAGCTCACGGATCAGGAAATCGACGAAGGCGCGGACCTTGGCGGCGATATAGGTCCGGTGTGGGTAGAGGGCATAGATTGGGCTGGAATCCGGGCGAAACTCGTCGAGCCGTACCTCCAGCCGTCCATCGCGGATTGCCGCATCGACCAGGAGGCTCGGCAGGTTGCCGATGCCGAAGCCGGCGATCGTCATCTGATAGGCGGCCTCGACGCTGTTGGTCGAGATGCGCCCGCCGATCGGTGCGTCAAACGGCCCGTCAGGCCCTATGAAGGGCCACGTGCCGAGCCGCTTGGCGAAATTGCTCAAGACGCAGGAATGGCTTGCCAGTTGGTCCGGATGGGTCGGTCGGCCGTTTCTGTCCCAATAATCCGGCGTGGCGCAGACATAGTTGCGGACTTCGCCCAGGCGCCGCGCAATCAGAGCGGAATCGGCCTGGCCGCCGAAACGGATGGCAACATCATAACCCTCCTCGACGATGCCGACGACGTAGCGCGCTGTCAGATCGAATTCGATGGTAGTCAGCGGGTTCTCCTCGAGGAATTTCGGCACCAGCTTGGTGATGCGCGTGTGGCCAAGGACATTGGAGCAGGAAACCCGGATCAGGCCGCGCGTCTCCTTGTGCAGGCCGCGCGTCGAATCCTGCAGTTCCGAAATCTCGTCCAGCAGGCTGCGGGCCCGCGGTGCATAGTCGCGCCCGGCTTCGGTGACGCTGAGGCGCCGGGTCGTGCGGTTGATGAGACGCACGCCAAGATCCTCTTCCAGCTCCTTGATCGTCCGGCTGACCGCCGTCGTCGACATGTTGAGATCGCGCGCCGCCGCCGAGAGGCTGCCCAGCAGGCAGACCCGGTCGAAGACCCGCATGGCCGTCAGAAGATTCATCCTGTTTCCCCCTCGCCGCATCGGCTCGGCCGCTCGCGGTTTCCAACAAAAGACCGTGCCCAGCGCTGTTGCGGCAAGGGCATTCCACCCGATTTGGACGTAAAATCAACAATGGGAGAAACGATATGACATCCAAGCCTCTTCATCCCGCGATCGACGCCTTTGCGCGGGGTGCCAAAAACGGCGCGCTCAGCCGCCGCGAATTCCTGGCGCTGGCCAGCGCCTTCGGCGCCAGCACGGCGGTCGCCTACGGGCTCATCGGCCAGCCGGTTCCGGCCCTGGCCGACGACGCGGCCCAACCCAGAAAGGGCGGAATCGTCCGCGTCGCCATGCAGGTGATGGAGATGGAGGATCCGCGCAGTTTCAAGGTTTCGCAGATGGGCAACATCGCCATGCAGTTTCTCGAGCCGCTGGTGCGCTGGAAGCCGGATTTCACCTTCGAGGCGGTGCTGCTGCAGGGCTGGGAAATCAATACGGATGCCACGGAATATGTGCTCAAGGTACGCCCTGGCGTGAAATGGTCGAATGGCGACGATTTCACCGCCGAGGACGTTGCCTTCAACGTCACGCGCTGGTGCGAGAAGGGGGCCGCCGGCAATTCGATGGCCGGCCGCATGACGTCGCTTATCGATCCCGAAACCAAGGCCGCGCGCGCCGGCGCCATCACGGTTCGTGACGACCACACCGTGGTGCTGAAACTGTCGCAACCCGACATCACCATAATTCCGGCGCTGACTGACTACCCGGCGCTGATCGTGCATCGCACGTTCAATCCGAAACAAGCAGCCCTGTCCGCCAACCCGATCTCCACGGGCCCCTTTGAACTCAAGAAGCTCAATGTCGGTGTCGCGGCCTCCGTGCGCAGGCGGCCTGACGGCTCCTGGTGGGGCGGCGAGGTGTTCCTGGATGGTATCGACTGGATCGACTACGGCACCGACTCGGCCGCCACCGTCTCCGCCTTCGAATCCGGCGAGATCGATCTGAACGGCCAGACTCAATCCTATGACGTCGTCATGCTCGACGGGCTGGGCCTGAAGAAGAGCGAGATCGTCACCGCCGCCACGATCGTCTCGCGCTGCAACGTCAACGCCAAGCCTTATGACGACAAGCGCGTGCGCAATGCCATCCAGCTTGCGGTCGACAACGAGGCGGTGCTGCAACTGGGCGCCAACGGCATGGGCATCGTGGCGCAGAACGATCACGTCGGCCCGATGCATCCCGAACATGCCGAACTGCCGCCGATCAAGCGGGATCCGGCCCGGGCGAAAGCATTGCTCGCGGAAGCCGGCCAGCTCGATTTCGAGTTCGACCTGATCTCGGTCGAAGCCGACTACCGCAAGGAAAGTTCCGACGTGGTTGCCCAGCAGATGCGCGACGCCGGCTTCAAGGTGAAGCGTACCGTCATCCCGGAATCGGCGTTCTGGAACGACTGGACGAAATATCCTTTCGCCACGACCAACTGGAATGCCCGCCCGCTCGGCATCCAGACCTATGCTCTCGCCTATCAGAGCGGCTCGGCATGGAACGAGACGGGCTTCGCCGATGCCGCGTTCGATGCCAAGGTTCACAAGGCCAACGCCATCGCCGATCCGGACCAGCGTCGGGCGGTGATGAAGGAATTGCAGGTGATGTTGCAGGAGTCCGGCATCATCGTTCAGCCTTACTGGCGAAAGCTGTTCTGCCATATGAAACCCGCCTTGATGGGCTATCAGATGCATCAGGCCTACGAGCAGGATTTCACCAAGGCCTGGCTCGCCGCCTGATTGCTCATCCGACGGGGCGGTGCATTCCACGGTGCCGCCCTGCCGTTTTTTCACTGCGTGCTTCGCCTCGTGGCGACACTGTCGAGGACCGACGAGGCGCAGTTCAGGTTTCGCTTCGGACACGTCGCACAGATGCGCCCCCACGTGCCTTGCCCCGGCATGTCCGCGCGTATCCGTGGCCGCGTCGCCAGGTCCGCCGGATCGTCAGGCATACGAAGAATCCCGGTGTCTGGGTCTGTCATCGTCAAGCCGCTCCAATTGATGGCGAGAGCTTATCCTTGCCGAAATGAAGCGAAACCGGCTTTGACGGACAACAACCTTCCCTAAAAACGGGAAAATTCGCCTCGCGCACCAGCGGCAGCAGCGCGAGGGCTCGGCGCAACGGGGCGTCGCGACAAAGGAGGTCCGGATGACGGCTGAATAGAGTTCCTACGGGCCGCGGCGCTGTCAGCGTCAGCTTGCTTCGCGCATCGCCTCCGCGGCCTGCAAGTCGACGGAGACCAACTGGCTGACGCCCTGCTCGGCCATGGTCACGCCAAACAGCCGGTCCATGCGCGCCATGGTGATGGGATTGTGGGTGATGATGACGAACCGTGTCTCGGTGGTCTTGGCCATCTCGTCCATGAGATTGCAGAAGCGCTCGACATTGTGATCGTCGAGCGGCGCGTCGACTTCGTCGAGCACGCAGATCGGCGCCGGATTGGTCAGGAACACCGCAAAGATCAGCGACATCGCCGTCAGCGCCTGCTCGCCGCCCGACAGCAGCGTCATGGTCTGCGGCTTCTTGCCGGGCGGGCGGGCAAGAATCTCCAGTCCCGCCTCCAGCGGATCCTCGGATTCGATCAGTTGCAATTCGGCCGTGCCGCCACCGAACAGGTGCGAGAACAACCGCTGGAAATGGCTGTTGACCACATCGAAGGCGGCCAGCAGCCGCTCGCGGCCTTCACGGTTGAGGCTCTGGATTGCTTGCCTGAGCTTGCGGATCGCTTCGATGATGTCCTCGCGCTCAGACACGATGGTCTCCAG
>NZ_RZSJ01000347.1:0-6363 GCF_003998025.1 Mesorhizobium sp. M8A.F.Ca.ET.021.01.1.1 | reverse complement strand
GTGCAGGGCCGGCCTGGACAATGACCGGCCAGCCCTGCACCGGCCGAGCAATGTTGAGAGGCCCCCGCACCGAAAGATGCTCGCCCTTGTGATCCAGCACATGCAGCCTCGCCGGATCGAAATAAAGCCCGCTTTCAGGATCGCGGATGAAGGCGTCGTCGGCAAAGCTGTCCCACAGCCCGGTCACCACATCGTGGAACTCCCGCGCCCGCCGGTAGCGCTCATCATGCTCGACATGTTCGTCGAGACCGAAGTTCAGCGCCGCGTCGGGATTGGACGTGGTGACGATGTTCCAGCCGGCGCGGCCGCCACTGATATGATCGAGCGAGGCGAAGCGGCGCGCGACATGATAGGGCGCGTCGAAGGTCGTCGATGCCGTGGCGACCAGCCCGATATGATCGGTGACGGCGGCCAGCGCCGACAGCAGCGTGAATGGCTCGAACGACGTCACCGTATGGCTGCGCCGCAGCGCTTCGATCGGCATGTTGAGCACTGCCAGATGGTCGGCCATGAAGAAGGCATCGAACTTCGCCGCCTCAAGCGTCTGGGCGAAGCGCTTCAGATGGGCAAAGTTGAAATTGGCGTCCGGATAGGCGCCGGGATAACGCCAGGCGCCTGTGTGCAAACTGACCGGGCGCATGAACGCGCCGAGCCGCAGCTGCTTTTTATGTGTCATGGGCTGGGCATCCCGAGCGGCATTGAGTGATCCGCCGAAGTTCCGGCATGGCGGGATTGACCGCGACCCGCCGGAACTTCGGTTCAGTCGGCGAGCTGCTATGCCGCCGTCGGATAATCCGTATATCCCTTCGAATTGCCCCCGTAGAACGTATTGCTGTCGGGGGCGTTCAGCGCGATGCCTTGCTGTAATCTGCCTACGAGATCGGGATTGGCGATGAACAATTTTCCGAAAGCGACCAGATCGGCACGCCCTGCCTCCACCGCAGCTTCCGCGAGTTCCCTGTCATAGCCATTGTTGACCAGCCAGGCGCCGGCACCGCCCGCATCGCGATAGGCCGCCTTGAAGGCGGCATAGTCGAACGGCCGCTCGCCTTGCTGGAAATCACGGGCCCCGCCCGTCGCACCTTCAATGACGTGGACATAGGCCAATCCATGGCGGCCGAGTTTCCTGGCCACGTATTCGAACAAAGGCTGGGGTTCGGGATCGGAGGAGTCATTGGCCGGCGTCACCGGCGAGAGCCGAATGCCGGTCCGGCCGGCGCCGACTTCCCCGACGACCGCCTCCACCACCTCGAACAGGAAGCGGGCACGGTTCTCGATCGAACCGCCATAAGCATCGGTCCGATGATTGCTGCCCGAACGCAGGAACTGGTCGAGAAGATAGCCATTGGCCGCGTGGATCTCGACGCCGTCGAAACCGGCGACCTCGATTGCCGCTTTCGCCGCACGCCGGAAGTCTTGCACGATACCCTGGATCTCGCCTTCCTCAAGTGCCCGCGGCTCGGACGTCTCGGCAAAGCTGCCGCTGCCATCCGCTCCGACCAGGAAGGTCTTGGATTTCGCGCGGATCGCCGACGGCGCAACAGGCTTGCCGCCTCCCGGCTGCAGCGATGTGTGCGAAATCCGCCCCACATGCCAGAGCTGAACGACGATCTTGCCGCCTTCGGCGTGCACTGCGTCGGTGACCTTCTTCCACCCGGCGAGCTGTTCTGGCGCGTAAAGACCCGGCACGTTCGCATAGCCCTGGCCCTGATGAGTGATCGCGGTCGCTTCGGTCACGATCAGGCCCGCGGTGGCACGCTGGCGGTAATAGGTGACGGACAGATCCCCTGGAACCGCATTCGGCGAGCGATTGCGCGTCAGCGGCGCCATGACGATGCGGTTGGCGAGGGCGAGGTCGCCGGCCGCTATCGGGTCGAAAAGTGTGGTCATCGGAAGGCCTTTCATACTCAAGCAAATGCAGGTTCAGATATCGGAGAGCGAAGCGCGGAAAGCGGCGATCGTTTCGTCGTTCCGCCTGTAGAATACCCATTGACCTAGGCGGCGTGTGGTCACCAGATCCGCCGATGAAAGCGTGGCGAGATGGGCCGACACGGTTGATTGCGACAGACCGCAACGTTCGAACTGCCCCGCGCAAACGCCCATGGCCAGTGGATGTTCCTGGCTCGTGAAATGCATTTCCGGCTCTTTCAACCAGTTCAACATCTGGCGCCGAACCGGATGGGCCAACGCCTTCAGGATGGCATCGTGATCCATGAATTCCCCGTATATCGCCAGTAGCCGATATTTATATCGCACTTATGCGATCCGTAAGGAACGACATTCTGTTTTTGGCGACCGATGCGAAACACTTGCCCTGGCGGCACAGCCTGCATGGCGGTTCAAAGGCGTTTGTTCGGAACCTGATCGGCCCGCGGCTGTTTTGCGTTCAGGCAAACACGGAGGCAGCCATGGCACGCGACAGGACCGAATATGAAACCGGCGCACGGAAGTATCCCGCCAGGACCGGCCCGGATCCGAGCGACGATTTCTCGCCCGATGCGGCGGGCAACAAGCCGCCGGCAGGCGGGATGGGGCTCACGCGACAGGCGGATCAGACAAATGAGAAAACACATCAGTCCGAAGGCCAGAACCCGCCTGGCAAGGCGACACCCAGCCCTGCAACCGAAAAGACATCCGGTGCGGGCCCGGCGATCTCCGAACGTTCGAAGGACGCGAAGTCTCCAAAATCGGGCCGCCAACCCGGCGCCTATGTCAAGGACTGACGCGGACGGGCGGCGACACATTTCGACAAGCTTATGCGTCGCGCTGACCTTTCGGTTTGGCGCGCGAACTTTCTTCAGCCCAGGAGAACCACCATGGAGACGAAATCCCGGACCGCCGGTGAAGCCGCCAAGCAGCGCCATATCCAGCGCGGCGTCGATGCCAAGGACAAATCGAAGCGCAACGGCAAGGCGGAGCACGCCATGCAGGCAGGCGCGCGCACCTATCCCGAGCCGCCCTTCCCCAAGCAACATCAGGCCAAGCCCGGGCATGAAGCGGCGATCGAACCTGCCCCGCTCTACGATGCTCCCTATTATCTCGGATCAAGGAAACTCGAGGAAAAGGTGGCTCTCATCACCGGCGGCGATTCCGGCATCGGTCGCGCGGTGGCGGTATTGTTCGCCCGCGAAGGCGCCGATATCGCGATCGTCTACCTGGCCGAGGACAGGGACGCCGAAGAGACGAAATCCGCCGTCGAAAAAGAAGGTCGACGCTGCATCCTGATCAAGGCCGACGTCAGCGAACGGCAGGATTGCCACGATGCCGTGGCGGCCACGGTCAAAACATTCGGCCGCATCGACGTGCTGGTCAACAACGCCGCCTTCCAGATCCATTCCAGCGACTTCGGCGAGCTGACCGAAGAACATTTCGACACGACGCTGAAGACCAATCTCTATGGCTATTTCCATATGGCGCAGGAAGCGGTGCCGCACATGAAGCCGGGCTCGGCGATCGTCAACACCGGTTCGGTTACCGGCATAGACGGCTCGAAGCAACTGGTCGACTATTCGATGACCAAGGGCGGCATCCATGCCTTCACGCGCGCGCTTTCGGGCAATCTCATCGCCAAGGGCATCAGAGTGAACGCGGTCGCGCCTGGCCCGGTGTGGACGCCACTCAATCCGTCCGACAAGCAAGCCGGCGACGTCTCGAAATTCGGCGCGGACACGCCGATGAAACGGCCGGCACAGCCGGAGGAACTGGCTCCGGCCTATGTGTTCCTGGCCTCTCCGCACTGCTCGAGTTACATCACCGGCGAGATCCTGCCGATCGTCGGCGGCTACTGAGGTCATCGCAATGTATTTCATTGCCTTGGCGACCGATTATGACGGGACGCTCGCGCATGACGGGGCTGTCTCCAAGAAGACGCTCGCCGCGTTGGAGCGGTTCAAGAAAAGTGGCCGTAAACTGCTTCTGGTCACCGGACGCGAGCTGCCCGACCTCAAGCGCGTGTTTCCCGATGTCGGCCTGTTCGACAAGGTCGTCGCCGAGAACGGCGCCCTGATCTATACCCCGGCGAGCGAGGAGGAGCGGGTGATCTCGCTATCGCCGGAGCCCAAATTCGTCGCCAGACTGAAAAAGCAGGGGGTGAAGCCACTTTCGGTGGGACGTTCGATCGTCGCCACCTGGGAGCCACATCAGGCGACCGTGCTCGAAGTCATCAAGAAGATGGGGCTCGAGCTCGAAATCATCTTCAACAAGGGTGCGGTGATGATCCTGCCGAGCGGCGTCAACAAAGCCACCGGGCTGGCGGCCGCGCTCGAGGATCTTCGCCTGTCGCCCCATAATGTGGTGGGTATCGGCGACGCCGAGAACGATCATGCCTTTCTGCAGGCCTGCGGCTGCAGCGTTGCGGTCGACAATGCCATTCCCGCGGTCAAGAGCACCGCAAACCTGGTCATGCGCGGCGCACGCGGCAAAGGCGTCGAGGAATTGATCGCCAAGCTGATCAAGCGCGACCACGGGATCGTGCCGAGGCGCCACGACGGCATTGTTCTGGGATCGTCAGGTGGCGACGACATCTATCTGTCGCCGACCGACAGCGTGCTCATCGCCGGCAGTTCGGGCATCGGCAAATCCACCTTGGCCACCGCGCTGACGGAACGCTTCGTCGAGAACCGATTTCAGTTTTGCGTCTTCGACCCCGAAGGCGACTATGATGGCCTCGAGGGTGCGGTTCGGCTGGGGGACGGATCGAGCGCGCCGACAAAGGCGCAGGTGCTGGATCTGATCGCCAAGGCCGACAGCAATGTCGTCGTCAACGGGCTCGCGCTGCGTGTCAACGAACGGCCTGACTTTTTTGCCGACCTGCTGCCTGGCCTTGGCAGCTTCCGCCGCCGCACCGCGAGACCGCATTGGCTGGTCATCGACGAAGCGCACCATCTTCTTCCGAAGCGGCGCGACGATACGCGCTCCGTGCTCTCCCTGGAACTGCCGGGCACAATCCTGATCACCGTCCATCCCGAAGCGATTTCGACCGACGCCCTGCGCCTGGTTACGGCCGTTATCGCCCTTGGCCCGAAGGCGAAGGACGTGGTGAAGGCCTTCTGCCGCGAGACCGGCATCGAGCCACCGAAGGACATTCCCACGCCCAAGGGCGACCGGGTTCTTTTCTGGCGGCCGCAGGTGCGCAAAAAACTCACGACGGTCAAGGTGATCGAACCTCGCCAGTCTCTCAAGCGCCACAGCCGCAAATATGCCGAGGGCCAACTCGATGAGACCGGCAGCTTCTATTTCCGCGGTCCCGACGATGCGATGAACCTCAGGGCCCACAATCTGATGATCTTTGCGCAGATGGCCGAAGGCATAGACGACAAGACCTGGGAGTTCCATCTGCGCGCGGGCGACTATTCGAAATGGTTCCGCCGCCAGATCAGGGACAAGGACCTCGCCCGCGAAACCGCCGAGGCGGAAAAGGACAGGAAGCTTTCGGCGGAAGAGAGCCGCAAACGGGTGCTCGATGCCGTACGGCGGCGCTACACCGCGCCAGCGACGGCGCCCGAGGAGTAGCAGCCAGGCCGCGGTCATGGGCGATGTCGGGAACGGCGGTTCGCCGACCGCGTTGGAACCCGGGCGCCGGCCTAACGTTCAACCTCCAGCGAGAAGGAGTAGCGATCATGCCACGAGGCGAGAAATCCAAATACACCGACAAGCAGGAACGCAAGGCCGACCATATCGCCGAAGGCTATGAGAAGCGTGGCGTCTCCGACAAGGAAGCCGAGCGCCGCGCATGGGCAACGGTCAACAAGGACGATGGTGGCGGCAAGAAGGAAGGCGGCTCCGGGCGTGGCAAGCACACGGGCCATCCAGCAGCGCACAAGGGCGGCAAGAGCGGCGGAAAGGCGTCGGCTTCCCGATCGGCCGCGAGCCGGTCCGAATCGGCAAAGAAGGCGGCGGCGACGCGCAAGAGGAATGCCGCACACCACGCCCACTGAACGGCTCAATGACGGACAGGTTTGCCCTCTCCCTGGACACGCCTCCCATGGAGGCCAAGGCCGCCGATGTCCTGCCGGAAGGGGAAGGCCTTTGGCAATACGAGCCCAAATGGGACGGGTTTCGCTGCCTCGCCTTCAAAGGCGACACGGATGTCGACCTGCGCGCGAAATCCGGCAAACCTCTCGGCCGTTACTTCCCGGAGCTCGTCGCCATGCTGCAGCAGGTCGAGGCCCGCAACTTCGTTGTCGATGGCGAAATCGTCATCGAACTCGAAGGCCAGCTTTCCTTCGACGCACTGCAGATGCGGCTTCACCCGGCCGAAAGCCGTATCCGCAAGCTGAGCGTGCAAACGCCGGCGCGGCTGATCCTGTTCGACATGCCAGTTGCACCGGGCGGGACGATCCTGCTTGGCGAGCCGTTGTCGAG
>NZ_RZSJ01000346.1:0-6449 GCF_003998025.1 Mesorhizobium sp. M8A.F.Ca.ET.021.01.1.1 | reverse complement strand
GTATTGCCGCCTGTCGCCGGCAACCGCCAAGGATTGCGCCATCGATCCGGCACGCGACAGGAAGCCGGCGGTCAAGCTCGCCGGCTATGGCGCCGCGCGCCAGCGCTACGACAATCCCGAACAGAAGACCGGCGGCTTTCCCGGCGGCATGCTGCGCAAGGCGAGCTGCGACAAGCTCCCCGACGAGGCAAGTTGCGGTCGCCTCGCCAAGACCGGCTTCAATGATTGCATCGCGTCCGGCAAGGACCATAAATTCTGCACGAAGGAATTCACCAAGACCGCCGGCCTGCGCGCCTGCGACAAGGCGCATCCCTGCCGCGAGGACTATATCTGCACCGCCGGATATGACGATCTGCCCGAGGCCAAGCCTGGCGAAGGCACCTGCATCCCGCCCTATTTCATCTTCCAGTTCCGCGTCGACGGCCACCCGCGCAGCTGGAAGCAGGATGTTAGCGAGTGAGCTGTCCGCTGACTGCGCAACAGCCCGAAGTAAAACTTTCATTAACCATAAGCGGACTAAAAGCGTAAGCGATTCAAAGGGATCCTTCCGCCATGGCTTTTGTGTCCGGGCGCCATCTGGCGCAGCTGTTTGGCATTGTCGCCTTGGGCGCGTTGGCCACCGGTTGCACGACGGCGAAACCTGCGACCGACGCCAAGGATGGCAAGCTCGCCTATGCGACAGAGCCGAAGGAGACCGGCGCCGGCGGCTTCTTCTCCTCACATTCCTTCAGCGGCCTTGCCGGCCGCAGCGTCACCGTCAACAGCATCGCCGACCTCAGGCTGCGCAACCACGAGGTGGTGCTGACCTTCGATGACGGCCCGATGCCCGGCCGCACCGAAAACGTCCTGAAAGTGCTCGACAATGCCGGCGTCAAGGCGACCTTCATGATGGTCGGCCAGATGGCCCGCTCCTACCCTGCCCTTGTGCGCGAGGTCGCCGCGCACGGCCACACCATCGGCACCCACACCCAGAACCATGCCAACCTGACGCATATGAGTGCCACGGGGGCGCAAGCGCAGATCGACGGCGGCATCAAGAGTGTGTCTGCCGCACTGGTGCCGTCGTTGCACGGCGTCGCGCCCTTCTTCCGCTTCCCCTATCTCGCCTCGACGGCGACGTTGCGCCGCCAGCTCGCGGCGCGCGGCATCGTCGTCATCGACGCCGATATCGATTCCAAGGATTATTTCCCGTCGACGCCGGACCAGCTGCGCAAGCGCACCATGGCGGGTATCGAACAGCGCGGTTCCGGCATCATCCTGATGCACGACATCCATCCGCGCACCGCGCAAATGCTGCCGCACCTGCTGGCCGACCTCAGAGCCAAGGGCTACAAGGTGGTGCGGCTGGTGCCCGGCCACCGCGGCCGCGAACCGCTGGTGTCATCGCTGACGACAGGCACCGTGACGACGGTCCAGCAGACGGCCTACGCGGAGACCCGATAGGAGCACGGGAATTACGCCAAAACAAAGGGTTGATCGGTCCCCTAGCCGGCTTCCATGCTCCGCCAGAACTGAAGGACCGTAGCGGCGATCGCTTCTGGTGCGTCTTCCGGGACGAGATGCTTCGCATCGGGGACTGTCTGAAACGTCGCGCCGGGAATGCGCCGCGCCAGTTCCCGGCCGTCCTTTACCGGGATCCAATCGTCATTGTCGCCCCAGAGGATGGTGACCGGGCATCGAACCTCGCCATATCGCCACTCCACCTCCTCGCTGTACTTGTCATCCATCTGCGCGACTTGCCTCCAGAATGCCTTCTGGCCTTCGTCGCCAAGCCATGGGCGCAGATAGGCCTGCATCTCGTCTTCGCGTAACGGATTGTACGTCGCGCCATCGATGTAGGCGCGCAGGATCGCTTCGTGAACATACGCTGGCAGCTCGGCAAGAACCTTCTCGTTCTGTTTGGCTGCCTGGACCAGCGGCGAACCTTGCGGGCTGATCGCCACCGGATCGATCAACACTAGCGAGCGGAACTCCAACCCGTTGAGCAGATGACCGCGCAGAGCGGTCGATCCGCCGAAATCATGCGCGACCACGTCGGGCCGTTCCAGCTTCCAGTGGGCATAGAGCGCCGCGAACAATTCGTTCTGGATGCCGCGCGACACGTCGCCGTCAGGCTTGTCCGACCAGCCATAGCCAAGCATGTCGAAATAGTGGACGCGTCGCTGCTTGGCGAGCCATGGCGCGATGCGGCGCCACTCCACCGAGGAGAATGGGGTACCGTGAAGAACGACGGCGGGCGGTCCTTCCCCCATCACGCCCCAGGCAATTGAATGTCCTTGAAAGACAAAGCGTTCGGGCGGGCGCCACTCGATCGTCATCAGCATCGATCCAGCATTGCTGCCGGCCTACTCTTTCTGCTTGGCGCCGGCGCTCTTGCCGTCCGAGCTTTTCGAGCGTTCCTCGAAACGATCGGCGCCTTTCTTCAGCGGATGGCCCATTTCGGCCTCGGTCTTGCGCTCATCCCTGGCCGCCGCCTGTTTCAGTCCTGTGGCTGCCGCCTTGCCTTTCGCGGTCGGTGCCTGCTCGACGCCCATTGCTTCCTCCCTGGCGCGCAACAAGCGCGCGATGAGATGCAACGCGCATGAGCGGCGGCGGTTCCAGCGGCTAACGCTGTCGGGCAACCCGGCAATGACGCGCCTCAGCGCGCCGTCATCGCCTTGCGGAACGCGTCCAGTGTCTCGGCGCTGACATGGTGCTCGATGCCCTCGGCGTCGATGCGCGCCGTCTCGGCACTGACGCCGAGCGAGCGCAGGAAGGCTTCCACCGTCTGGTGGCGGATGCGGCTTTCCTGTGCGACCTTGCGGCCGGCTTCGGTGAGGAACACGCCGCGATAGGGTTTTCGCGACACCAGCCCGTCGGCGCACAGCCGCGTCAGCATCTTGGCCACCGTCGGCTGGGCGACACCGAGCCGCGCGGCGATGTCGACCTGCCGCGCCTCGTTGCCATCCTCGATCAGGTCGGCGATCAGCTCGACATAATCCTCGACCAGCGCGCTGCGGCGCGCTTCGCGCGTCTGCCGGAACCCTTCCGAATGGACATCGGCATCGAGCAGCGGCTCACGCGGGACCGGTCTGTTCTTCAGCGCCAATGCGCGCTCCTCCTCGGAAGTTTAGCCGTCGCTGCTTTTATAGCACAGGCTCTGATTCTTCAGGCCGTTTATTTGCATTCCGCGAGAGGTGCAACCAGCGTCTCCGGCTGCCCGCCCGTCACAACAAGCACCGACAATGAAATATAGCCTATTGCATAATGTTGAGCCATGGCATAGCTTATGGGCATTCTCCGGAACCTGCGGAAAGCCTTTTCATGTCAGAAGCAGACGTCACAGCCCCCCGGTCCGCATGGCGGTTCGCCAAACGGGAGGAGGACGATCAGCCCAGTCTGCGCGAGGTCAATTCCAGCGTCGCGGTGCCGAGTTCGGGCGTCTGGTTCCGCCGGCTGTTCGCCTTCATGGGCCCCGGCTACATGGTCTCGGTCGGCTATATGGACCCGGGCAACTGGGCGACCGACCTCGCCGGCGGCGCCCAGTTCGGCTACACATTGCTGTTCATCATCATGCTGTCCAACCTGATGGCGATCCTGCTGCAGGCGCTGGCGGCGCGGCTTGGCATCGCCACCGGCCGCGACCTCGCCCAGGCCTGCCGCGCTTACTACCCGCGCCCGGTCAACTTCGTGCTGTGGATCGCCTGCGAGCTCGCCATCATCGCCTGTGACCTCGCCGAGGTGATCGGCACCGCGATCGCGCTGCAACTCTTGTTCGGCATCCCGCTTATCGGAGGCGCCATACTCACCGCGCTCGACGCTTTCCTCGTGCTGCTCTTGATGAACAAGGGGTTCCGCTATCTCGAAGCCTTCGTCGTCGCGCTTCTGATCATCATTTTCAGCTGCTTTGCCATCCAGATCTTCGTTGCCGCCCCGCCGGCCGGCACGATCCTGCATTCGATGTTCGTGCCATCCTCCGAGATCGTCACCAACCCGGCGATGCTCTACATCGCCATCGGCATCATCGGCGCCACGGTCATGCCGCACAATCTCTATCTGCACTCCTCGATCGTGCAGACCCGCGCCTATGAACGCACCGACGCGGGCAAGCGCGATGCCATCAAATGGGCGACGGCGGACTCCACGATCGCCTTGATGCTGGCTCTGTTCGTCAACGCCGCCATCCTGATCGTCGCGGCGGTCGCCTTCCACGACACCGGCCACCAGGATGTCGCCGAGATCGACCAGGCCTTCAAGCTCCTGTCGCCGCTGCTTGGCCTGGGCATCGCCTCGATCCTGTTTGCCGTGGCACTGCTCGCCTCGGGCCTCAACTCGACGGTGACGGCAACGCTCGCCGGCCAGATCATCATGGAAGGCTTTCTGCGGCTGCGCATCCCCAACTGGGCACGGCGGCTGCTGACGCGCGGCCTCGCTATCGTCCCTGTGGTGGTAGTCACCGCGCTCTATGGCGAGAAGGGCACCGGCCAGCTGCTGGTGTTCAGCCAGGTGGTGTTGTCAATGCAACTGCCCTTCGCGGTCATCCCGCTGGTGCAGTTCGTCTCCGACAAGAAGAAGATGGGCAACCTCGCCATCCCGCGCGGCGTGGCGGCATTGGCCTGGGTGGTCGCGGCCATCATCCTGGTGCTCAATTTCAAGCTGCTCTACGACACCATGTCCGGGGTTGGTTGAAGCTCCGTCTAATCCCGGGACAAACCGCCAGATCGCTCTATCTTTCCCGATGCCATGAGCAACATCGAAGACATCAGGAGATTCTACGCGCGGCTGATGGCGGCCAACGCCGCTTCATCGGATCCCCGCTTGGAAGAGGTGTTCGCCAGCGTGCCGCGCGAGGCCTTTCTCGGTCCGGGGCCATGGACGGTCATTGCCGGCAACGCCAAGATCACGACGCCGAGCGCCGACCCGGCCCATGTCTACCAGAATGTGCTGGTGACGCTCGACGCCGAAAAGGGCATCAACAATGGCGAGCCGTTCCTGCACGCCATGTGGATCGGAAAGCTGGCGCCAAGACCCGGCGAGGCCGTCACGCATATCGGCGCCGGCAGCGGTTACTACACGGCTTTGCTGGCCATGCTGGTTTCGCCGGGCGGCACCGTCGCCGCTTTCGAGGTCGACGACCAGATGGCCGAACTGGCGCGCAGAAATCTCGAAGCCTATGGCAATGCGACTGTTGTCCATGGCGATGCCGTGACCTCGCCCCTGCCGCCATCCGACATCATCTATGTCAATGCCGGTATCGTGGCTCCTCCCGCCGGATGGCTGAGGGCGCTGCGCCCCGGTGGCCGCATGATCTTCCCGTGGCGTCCGGCCGAGAGCATTCCGTTCGCGGTGATGGTGACCCACAGCGAAAAGGGCTTTGCCTGCCATCCTTTCATGCGCTCGTGGTTCATCCCTTGCGTCGGCGCCTCGGCGATCCCTCCTGAGGCGAAGATCCCGACACGCGAAGAGGCCACGCGCAGCCGTTCTGTCTGGCTGATTGAGGACAGGCAGCCAGACAGCACCGCCACGGCAATCCTCGGCGAAGTCTGGTTCTCCTCCGACCCCGTTCACGCCGGCGACAACGGCTAGAAATTTGTCGTCGCGTGTCGAAAAGGAAGCCTGCCGTTCGTCATAAGGTTGAACCCGGCCGTGACGGCGCGGATCGCAAAAAGGAGAAGACGGATGAGAAAAATCATCGCCGCGACCTTCGTCAGTCTCGATGGCGTCATGCAGGCGCCGGGCGGACCGGAAGAAGATCCGGTCGGCGGCTTCAAATTCGGCGGCTGGACATTCCACTACTTCGACGAGGTGGCGGGCTCGGCAATGGAGGACCTGTTCTCCAAGCCCTTCGCCCTGCTGCTCGGCCGCAGAACCTACGACATCTTCGCCGCGTACTGGCCGTATCAGAAAGATCCGATCGCGGATGCCTTCAACCCCGCGACCAAATATGTGGCGACGCATCGGCCGGACACCTTGGCCTGGCGGAACACGCGCGCGCTCGGGCCTGATATCATCGCGGCTTTGCGCCGCCTCAGCCAAGAAGATGGACCTGACCTGCTCATCCAGGGATCGGGCAATCTGATCCAGACCTTGCTCGCCAACGGGCTGATCGACGAAATCCGGCTGATGATCTTCCCGCTGGTGCTGGGCAAGGGCAAGCGGTTGTTCGGCGATGCCGCAATGCCGGCCGCTTTCAAGCTTGTCAAATCGCAGGCTTCCACCACCGGCGTCATCATGGCGACCTATGAGCGCGCGGGCGAAATCGAGGTCGGCTCTTTTGTTACGGGCGAACCATCCGACGCCGAACTCGAGCGGCGTAGGAACTGGAAGTGAGTGGTTCTTTCTCCCCGTCACTGTACGGGGAGAAGGGGCGCACCATCAAGCCGCCTGCACCCGCCGCCCCAGCCCCTCACGTATATGCCGCGCGAACTCCCGCGCAGCCGTACCCACGCCATGCCCCGGCAGATGCAGGT
>NZ_RZSJ01000345.1:0-6452 GCF_003998025.1 Mesorhizobium sp. M8A.F.Ca.ET.021.01.1.1 | reverse complement strand
CCACGAGCCATCCGGTGGGCGGTGTCTGTCCGTTCGGCCTGCCGTCACCGCTGCCGGTCTATTGCGACGTCTCGCTGCGTGAATTCGTCGAGGTGGTACCCGCCGCCGGCGCCACCAACGCTGCGGTGCGCGTTGCACCGCAGCGCATGGTTGAGCTTACTGGCGCGCAATGGGTGGATGTGTGCCAAGGTTAGCGCCGGATTCAATCAGGAGCTGAGCTGGGCAAAACGGGCAATTCGAGAATTAGGTGATGCGGCAGGGCGGACTTTTGGGGGCAAGTCCTGCTTCGTAATGGTCGGAGTGGCCGGATTCGAACCGACGACCCCTTGACCCCCAGTCAAGTGCGCTACCGGGCTGCGCTACACTCCGGACCGGTCGCGATGTATCGTGATAACCCGGCTCGGGTCAACCGATTTCCGCGATAATTATCTTGCCGCGATCGCTGGTTTGAATGAGGCCGGCAAGACCGGCCTCAACAGCCGCTGGTGGCGGTATTCCAGGGCGATGGCGCCCCAGATCAAGCCGAGCAGCAGGTACATGTGGCGCCAGTGGTCGATGTCGATGAAGGTGCCGAGCCCGATATTGCCGATAAAGGCGACGTAGGCGCACAGCAGGTAGGGCTGCCACGGCCGGTCGCGCAGCAGGATGCGGAATCCGGCCGATATCGTCCAGAAGAACAGCGTCAGGAACGAGACGAAGCCGAGCCAGCCATAATCCATCAGCATTTTCAGCCAGATGTCGTGTGTGTCCTCGCCGTAGATCGTGCCGAAGACCAGCGGCCCGATGCCCAACGGGTGCTCCATGGCCATCTGGAAACCGATCGAGTAGCGCGCGAAGCGGCCGAGGCGGGCGGTGTCGTAGCTCTGTTCGAGGTGGGCGCGGCTGGAAAACATCTCCGCCACCCCAGGCAATTGCAATATGACGATGATGGCGACGGCAAGCAGCGACAGGGCGGCGATGGTCATGATTACCACGCGCAGCCGGAACATGCCGCTGGCGCTCTGCAGGAACAGGCAGCCGGTGAGCAGGATGGCCGAGACCGCGAACATGCCCCAGGCGCCGCGCGAGAACGAGAAGAAAATACCGGCGCTGATGATCAGCAGCGGCACGGCCAGCAGCGGCATGCGCGTGACCGGTCCGGTCAACAGCAGATAGAGCAGGTAGATGCCGGGCAGCACCAGGAACGGCCCGAACACGTTCGGGTCCTGGAAGGCACCGGCGGCGCGGTCGTATTTGGTGAACATTTCCGTGCCGGGGAAGGCGTGGAAATAGCCTGCTATGCCAAGCAGCGACGTGGCCACGGCCGAGACGACATAGGCATTGAAGATCAGCCGGTAGAGGTTCGGCTGCGTTGCGGTGACCGATGCGAAGAACACCGCGCTGAAGGCGAGAAACAGCGACACGGCGAGATAGAGCGGCGTATAGGCGAGGTCCGCCATCTGCGTCATGGAGATCATGCCGCCGATGTTCATGGTCACCAGCAGCACCAGCAGCGGCATGGCCGCGCGCGAAATCCGCAGGCCGAACAGGGCCCAGATGGCGATAAGCGCGGCCATGTAAATTTCGTAAGGCGCCGGCTCGCTGATGACGAAGCCCGACAGAAGAATGCCGAGCACGACCGCGCTCGAGGAAATCAGCGTGATCAGCTTGGCGTTGATCGCCGCGCGCGGCAGATCATGGCTGATCGCGCTCAATAGGCGTTTTCCGTATTGAGCAGCCGGATCGGCGTCAGGAACAGAATCCGCAGATCGAACAGCAGCGACCAGTTTTCGATGTAATAGAGGTCATACTCCGTCCGCATGCGGATCTTTTCATTGGTGTCCATCTCGCCGCGCCAGCCATTGATCTGCGCCCAGCCGGTGACCCCTGGCTTGACCTTGTGGCGCGCGAAATAGCCATCGACCACTTCGTTGTAGAGCAAATTGTGCGACTGCGCCGCTATGGCGTGCGGACGCGGACCGATGAGCGAGAGCGAGCCGAGCAGCGAGTTGAAGAATTGCGGCAGCTCGTCGATCGAGGTCTTGCGGATGAAGCGGCCGACACGGGTGACGCGCGGATCGTTCTTGGTCACCGTCTGCTTGGCGGTCGGGTCCGACCTGTCGGTGTACATAGAGCGGAATTTGTAGACTTCGATCACCTCGTTGTTGAAGCCGTGCCGCTTCTGCTTGAACAGCACCGGTCCCTTGCTGTCGAGCTTGATGGCGATGGCGGTGGCCAGCATAAAGGGCGAGAACGCGATGATGCCCATGAGGCTGAAGATGATGTCGAAGGCGCGCTTGGCGACCGAATCCCAATCGTTGATCGGCTTGTCGAAGATATCGAGCATCGGCACCGAGCCGATGTAGGAATAGGCGCGCGGACGGAACTGCAGCGCATTGGAATGCGCCGACAGCCGGATGTCGACCGGCAGCACCCACAGTTTCTTCAGCAATTGCAGCACGCGCGATTCGGCGGTCAGCGGCAACGACACGATCAGCATGTCGATGCGGGCGATGCGGGCGAATTCGATCAGTTCCGAAATGGTGCCGAGCTTGGGATAGCCGGCGACGAGGGCTGGCGAACGCTTGTCGTTGCGGTCATCGAAGATGCCGCAGATGCGGATGTCATTGTAAGGCTGCTTTTCCACCGAGCGGATGAGCACTTCCGCCGCCTTGCCGCCACCGACGATGACGGCGCGCCGTTCCATGCTGCCATCGCGCGCCCAGCGCCGGATCAGCTTCGACATCACCAGCCTGAGGCCGAAGAGGCAGACAAAGGCAACGACGAACCAGGTGCCGAACAGCAGGCGCGAATAGTCTTGCGACATCTTCATGACGAATGCCGTCAACGCCATCAGGGCGAAGGTCCCGGCCCAGACCAGCAGGATGCGCCCGAAATTGGCGATCGGCCGCATCAGGGATACGACCTGGTAGCAATCCGTGACATCGAGCAGCACCACGGCGAGGAACGACGCGGCGGCGATCGTCAGCGGATATTGCCAGGCCAGGTAATTGAAGAATCCGACATAGTAGAAATAGACGCAAAGCCCCGAGACCAGCAGCACCGCGAATTCGACCATGCGCAGCACGCCGCTGACCATGATCGGCGACATTGTATCGCGCCGGTATTGCGACGCGACCTGTCGGGCAACGTCGTTCATGCCGCCGGGCTTGTCGCCTTCGGCAGGGCCGTCGAATTTACGGACCGCTTCTGATGAAAAGCGGTGCGCGGGGTCGATCTCGTTCATGGAACAGTCCGCAAGCTTCCCCAGGGTGATTAGCAAAAGAGAGCTAAGAAACCCTTGAAACAACCCATGGCTTTGGAAGAGCTTGGGACTAGTTTGCCAGCGCGGCGAAATACGCCTTCTCGATTTCGGCGGCCATGACGTCGGCGCCGAAGCGCGCCCTGAGCGTGGATTCATCGGGCATCAATTTGCGATAGGCGGCGAGGTCGCCCAGCGCCTGGCTCATCTTATCGGCGAGTTCGGCCGGATCCGGCCGGATCAGGGCGGGGGAGCCTGAACCGAAAATCTCCGGTATGCCGCCGACCGAGGTCGCAATCATTGGTCTTGCCGCGGCAAGTGCCTCCAGCACGGTATAGGGCATGGCCTCGGCACGCGAGGGAACGACGACGAGCGCCGCCAGGACAAAGGCCTCCCGGGCCGGCATAGGCGGCAGGAAGCGGACATTGCCTTCAAGCCCCAGGCGCTTCACCTGCTCGTGGTAGCGGGGCAGGTCGTCGCCATCGCCGACCATCACGGCACTCGGTGATCGGCCAAGCCGGGAAGCGACGGCGGCCAGCGCATCGATGAAGATATCTGGGCCCTTGAGGTCCCGCATCATGCCGATATAGAGCAAATCAGCCGCATCGGACCCGGCGGTCACCGTCTCGAATTCGGTGGCGCGAAGTCCATTGTAGACCAGCGTGTTCGGGATCGGCGGCTCGCCTACCTTCCTGCGATAGGTCCGCCGCTCGTAGTCGGAGACGAACAGCAGACTGTCGGTGAAGCGCGCCATGAGATACTCGAGCGCGAAGAACAGCTTTCCGGTGGCTGTGTTCTCGTCATAGTGGAGAGAACCGCCATGCGGCGAATAGAGGCGGGCTACGCGAGACCTTGATACCCGCAACAATGAGCCGAACAGACGGGCATAGACGCCACCCTTGGCGCCGTGCCCGTGCAGCACGTCCGGCCGCAATTCCTTGATGATCCTGTAGGTGCGCCGCGCCGAGGTCACGTCGCCCGGGCCGACATGGCGCTGCATTGGCGTGCGATGGATGCCGAGCGCCAGCGTGCCCTTCATCTGCTCGAACAGGCGCTCCTCGAGTTCGCCGCCGGTGGTGGAGTCGCAAACGATGCCGACCATGTGGCCGGCGGCGACCTGCGCTTCCGTCAGGTCGCGCACGTGCCGGAAAATTCCTCCGACGGGTGAGCGAAAGCAGTGGACGATCCTGAGCTTGCCCGCCACGAGGTGTCTGTTCAGAACAGGCGTTCGCGGACGTAGACGGTATCTCCCGGCAGCAGCGGATCGGAAGTGACCACGCGGCCGGTTATCACCTTGCCGTTGATGTCGCGGGTGATGTCGACGCTCTCCTGGTTGGCGCGTGGCGTGAAGCCGCCGGCGATGGCGATGGCCTTCTGCACAGTCAGGCCGGGCACATAGGAATACTGGCCGGCGGCGCCCACTTCGCCCATGACGAAGATCGGACGGTAACGATCGATCTCGACCGAGACATCGGGGTCGCGCAGATAGCCCTGCCGCAGTTTGTCGGCGATCTCCTTTTCCATCTGCTGCGCGGTGTGGCCACGTGCCGGAATGGCGCCGACGAGTGGGAAGGAGATGTAGCCGGACTGGTCGACGCTATAGCTATTGGTCAGGCCCTCCTGCTCGAACACGGTGACGCGAACACGGTCGCCGGCGCCGAGACGATACGGCTGGTCGAGGACCTCGTGAAAGGCGGCCGGCGTCGGCCGATAGCTGGAGCAGCCCGCGAGCATCGACACGGCAAGCAGTGCGCGAAAGAGGGAAGCAGTGCTTTTCATGACCGGACAGGTACCTTCGACTGGCCGCTGCGGCGTCGCAGCAAACATCTGGGATCGGGTCCGTTATCATCCTGTTAGGGTTAATGGCCGGTAAAGGAGTGAGCCGATAGCCGTTCTTACGGGCAGGTTTTGCGATTTTATCGATTTTTTCGATCGCCCGCCAGTAAACCCTAATGGAAGCTTACCGTGATCTTAACGGCTGAGTTACCATAGTTGTTTACGGTGCGTCCCGACCCAGTTTCGGAGTAGGGATGCATGTCCGTTCAGTCCGCGGCCGCAGACGTCGACGTTGATCTCAGGCAGCTCTTCGCCAGCCTGGGGCGGAACTGGCTGCGGATTCTGGTCTTCGTTCTCGTGGTGACGGGACTTGCCTTCGCGGCTGCGTCGTTCGCGACCCGACACTACAAGGCCCAGACGCAGGTGGAGATCGCCCCGCGAGAATCCGTCTATACGCGGCCCGCCAGCAGCACCCCGGACAGCGACAAGCCGATCCTCGATGAGCAGGGCGTTGCCACCCAGGTCCAGATAATTTCGTCCAACGAAATCCTCAAGCAGGTCGCCCAGAAACTCGGCCTGTCGCGATTGTCTGAGTTCGACGAGACGATCAACATGTCGTCCCTGAGCCGTGTGCTGATCCTGCTTGGCCTGAAGAACGACCCGATGGATGTTTCGGCCGACGAACGCGTGCTGAAGAAAATGCGCGAGAAGCTCAACGTCTACGGCGTTGAAAAGACTCGCATCATTGCCATCGAGTTCTCTTCGGAGGATCCGAAGCTCGCCGCCGCCATCCCAGATGCCATTGCCGCCGCTTATATTGCGGGGCAGGGCGCGGCGAAGAGCGAATCGAACACCGCCGCAGCGGACTTCCTGGCGCCCGAGATCGCCGACCTGTCCAAGCAGGTCAGGGATGCCGAAGCCAAGGTCGCGGCTTACCGCGCCCAGTCGGACCTCCTGATGGGCGGTAACAATTCCACCTTGGCCACCCAGCAATTGGCCGAGTTGTCGACCGAGTTGTCGCGGGTGCGGGCCAACCGCGCCGCGGCTGAAGGCACAGCCGAGAGCGTGCGCAAGGCACTGCAAAACGGCGGATCGCTGGATTCACTGCCGGAGGTGCTGTCTTCCGATCTGATCCAGCGTTTGCGGGAACGGCAGGTAGAACTGCGCGCCAACATCGCCGATCTGTCGACGACGCTGCTCGACAATCATCCGCGTATTCGCGCGGCCAAATCACAGCTGGCCGATCTCGATGCGCAGATCCGCAGCGAAGCCCAGAAGATTATGAAGGGCCTGGCGATGCAGGCCGATGCCGCCAAGTCGCGCGAAAACCAACTCGTCGCCGACGTCAACACGCTTAAGGCTGCTTCGGCACAGGCCGGCGAGCAGCAGGTCGGTCTCGACGCGCTGCAGCGCGATGCCGCCGCCAAGCGCCAGC
>NZ_RZSJ01000344.1:0-6460 GCF_003998025.1 Mesorhizobium sp. M8A.F.Ca.ET.021.01.1.1 | reverse complement strand
TCCCTATGTGATGGCCGGCCAGTCGCTGACCATGGCGGCCGATCTGCTGGCTGGCAAGAAGCCGGCGGAGGCCACCGTGCTGCTCGACCCGAAGCTGATCACGGCCGAGAACCTGAAGGACTACAAGGGCTGGACCGCGGCCCGCTAAGCCTCCCAAGGCTGGTGCGGCCGGCGCGATCCGGCCGCACCCATTCTCCCACCTCAATGCCGGAGACGATCATGTCGCGCATCGGAATCCATTCTTTCGTCTGGTCGGCAGGCTCGGCGCAGCACGAACTCGAACGCACGCTGGCCAATACCAAGGAGGCCGGTTTCGACCTGATAGAATTCTCCTATCTCGACCCCGCCGATGTCGATATTGGCGGCCTTGCCAAACGCATCGCCGATCTCGGCCTCGGCGTGGCGATCAGCATCGGGTTGCCTGGTGATGGCGACATATCGAGCGCCGACAAGGCGATCGCCGCGCGCGGCGTCGAGATCCTCAACCAGACCGTCGCGTTGACGCGCGACCTTGGCGGCAGCAAGGTCGCCGGCATTCTGTCGACCGCCCATGGCCTGCAGGTCGAGGCGCCGACACGCGATCAATGGAACCGCAGCGCCGCGGCGCTGGCCAAGGTTGCCGAGACGGCGAAGGCGGCCGGCGTCACGCTCAACCTGGAAATCGTCAACCGCTTCGAAAGCAATCTGCTCAACACCGCCGCGCAGGGCCTGGCGTTCATCAAGGACACCGGGTCGGACAACATCTTCCTGCATCTCGACACCTTCCATATGAACATCGAGGAGGCCGATCTCGGGCTCGCCATCCGTCACGCGGCAGCCAAGATCGGCTATGTCCATATCGGCGAAAGCCATCGTGGCTTCCTCGGCACCGGCAATATCGACTTCGCGGCGATTTTCGATGCGCTGACCGCAATCGGCTACGCCGACGATCTCAGCTTCGAATCCTTCTCCTCGGAGATCGTCGACGAGAACCTGTCGAAGAAGACCGCAATCTGGCGCAATCTGTGGACCGACAATATGGCGCTCGCCAAACACGCGCGCGCCTTCATCGGCCTCGGAATGGAGACGGCGCAACGCAAGGCTGAACTCGTTTCGGCGCCGCATAAACCGTAGCGACTCAAGGTCGGCATGGCAACGGGAGGCATGCCCGGATGCGCGGCCGCGCCTGTTTCGCATGGCGCGGCATTGCTCCCGTCATGTGCATCGGCTATCCGACCTCGAACATATGAAGCAAACGGAGCCCGGCATGACGAACAAGACCATTCTCAAATTCGGCGCGGTCGAGCACGCGGAAGCCGGCGATCTGCCTGGCTGGATCGCGGTCGAGGGCCAGCCGACCATGCAGACCGCCGTCCAGCACACGACCGCGGATGGCAAGGTGATATCGGGCACATGGCGGGCGTCGCCCGGCACCTATCATGCGACCTACACCGATTATGAGTTCGTGCACATGATCGCCGGCCGTATCATCATCACGCCCGACGGGGGCACGCCGATCGAAGTGGGCCCCGGCGACGCCTTCGTAGTGGAAGCCGATTTCAAGGGCACCTGGAAGATCATCGAGCCGGTGACCAAGCATTTCGTCGTCCGGGTCGGCTGAGCCGGCCTGATCGCATTCGCACATGAAAAATCCCGCCATGGTTCGCCATGGCGGGATTTTCGTTTGCGGCATTGGTTTCGACGGGTTGTTCTCTCGTTCAATGACCAGATGCATCGTAATGGGCCACCACGTCTGGCACGGCATTTGCTGCTGTGGCGAGGCGGCCACAAGGCCGTCCCCATCCAACGGTTGGCAACGATGCATTTTCGTCAGTTTCTCATCGGAATGACCGCAACGTCGGCGTCCGTCGCGCTCGCGGCCTATTTCAGGACGGGTTCGCCATGGGTCGCCCTTGCATGGGCCGCCGCCAGCGCAACCCTGCTGCAAGCCGGCTACTTCATGCTGATCGTCAGGGAGATCTGTCGGCCGGCCGTCCCGGAAAGAACAGCGGCAAACCAGGATGCACGCCAGCCCGAGGTTCGGCTGCCGGTGCGCCTGCTTACGCTCGTTGCGATCACCATGCTGGCCAGCGCGGCGATGACGCAGACGACCCTTGCCGATGACGATGACACTTACTTCGACTGCGTCATCGGCAAGGCCGAGGCGATCATGAAACGGCAAACGCACAGGGATGCCGAAGCAGCGCTGGTGAAGGCCTATGCGCTGTGCCAGCCGATGGAACCGTCCCAGGAAGCGTTCTTGTCGCCCGGACCTGCCGCAACTGGTTGAAGTCGTTGACAATCAATGAGGGTTGTTTGCAACACGGTGCGACGTGGTCACCGCGAAAATCCAACCCTCTGATTTCGTTGGTGATCCCGACAGGAATCGAACCTGTGACCTACAGATTAGGAATCTGCCGCTCTATCCTACTGAGCTACGGGACCACGCGGCCCGACACATAGCCGCTTCGGACCGTTTCGCCAAGAGGCCGGCCGAAGGCAATTCGGCCGGCGCTTTACATGCATCAGGCGGCTAGCGCCGTCTCCGCCAGTTTTACCCAATAGCTCATGCCGTGCGGGATGGCTTCGTCGTTGAAATCATAGGCCGGATTGTGGAGACCGGCGGTCTCGCCATTGCCGATGAAGATGAAGGCGCCCGGCCGGGCTTCCAGCATATAGGAGAAGTCCTCGCCGCCCATCACCGGCTGGATCGCGCGGTGCACCTGGGCATCGCCGGCCACGTCGGCGGCCACGTCGCTGGCGAACACCGTCTCATCCGCATGGTTGAACGTCACCGGGTAATTCGCGTCGTAGTCGACCTCGATCGTCGCGCCATAGGCGGTGGCCAGCCCCGCGCAGATCGCGCGGATACGCTCTTCCGATTTCTTGGCCACCTCCTTCTTCAGCGTGCGCACCGTGCCGGCGATCTCGGCCGATTCCGGGATGATGTTGTAGGCGTCGCCCGCGTGGAACTTGGTCACCGACACCACCACGGCCTCGACTGGATCGGTGCTGCGCGAGGCGATCGTCTGCAAGGCGCCGACCAGCTGGCTGGTGATGACGATCGGGTCGATCGTGCCGTGCGGCATCGCCGCATGGCCGCCCCGGCCTTTCACGGTGATGGTGAATTCGGCCGTCGCCGCCATGATCGGGCCTGGACGGATGGCGAACTGGCCGACCGGCAGGCCCGGCATGTTGTGCATGCCGAACACCTTCGCGATATCGAAGCGCTCCATCATGCCGTCCTTGACCATCTCGTTGCCGCCGCCGCCGCCTTCTTCCGCCGGCTGGAAGATGACCGCCACGGAGCCCGTGAAATTGCGCGTCTCGGCGAGATATTTCGCCGCACCGAGCAGCATCGCGGTGTGGCCGTCATGGCCGCAGGCATGCATCTTGCCCGGAACGGTCGACGCGTAGGGCTTGCCGGTGATCTCCTTGAGCGGCAGCGCGTCCATGTCGGCGCGCAGTCCGATTGTGGGGCCTTCCCCCTGACGGCCGCGGATGATGCCGACGACGCCCGTCTTGCCGAGGCCGGTCACCACATCGTCGCAGCCGAACTCTTTCAGCTTTTCGGTGACGAAGGCCGCCGTCTTGAAGACATCGAAGTTCAGTTCTGGCGTCTGGTGCAGATGCTGTCGCCATGCGGCGACTTCGTCCTGCATTTCGGCGGCGCGGTTCAAGATTGGCATGTTGGTTCCATTTCGTTGTTGGTGCAGCCGGCTTCAGCCCGATGTTTTGGAATCGTGATTGTCAGGCGCTTTGCCATGTTGGCGTCACATAGGGTAAATAGCACCGCAATAATGCGGTCCGGTTTTTGAGGGTCGGATCCTTATGCTGGCGGTCACGTAACGAAATCTTACGGAGCCAGGGGCAATCAGGGCAAGAGGCGATTTCGGATTCGATCATGCGGCACAGGCATTTCCTCAAACTATTCCCGGCTGGCGCAATCATGCTGTCGGTCCTGGCTGGGCCGGCGCTGGCCAATCCGGTGGTGGTCTTCGACCTCAAGAGCGGCCAGATCCTGCAGCATCAGGATGCGTTCAAGCGCTGGTATCCAGCCTCGCTCAGCAAGCTGATGACCGCCTATGTGACCTTCAGGGCGATCGCGGCCGGGGAAGTCCAGCTCGATTCGCCGATCAAGGTGACCAAACATTCCGCCGGGGAACCGCCGAGCAAGATGGGTTTCAAGCCCGGCTCGGTGATGCGGCTCGACAATGCGCTGAAGATGATGCTGGTCAAATCGGCCAATGACATCGCCATGGCGGTCGGCGAGAATGTCGGCGGGTCGCAGGCAGCCTTTGCCGAAAGGATGAACGCCGAGGCGGCCCGGCTCGGCATGAACGGCACCCATTTCGTCAACCCGAACGGGCTTTACTCGCCCGACCAGTATACGACGGCGCGCGATCTCTCGATCCTGGTGATGGCGATCCGCCGCGAGTTTCCGCAATATGCGCCGTGGTTCTCGATCGAGGGGCTCGCGGTCGGCAAGAAGGCCATTTCCAACTACAATCTCCTGATCGGCCGCTATCCCGGCGCCGACGGCATGAAGACCGGCTTTGTCTGCCCGTCCGGCTTCAACATGATCGGTTCGGCGACCCGCAACGGGCGTACGCTGGTGGCGGTGGTGCTTGGCGAGAAGTCGGCGATCAGCCGTGCCGAAACCGCGGCCAAACTGCTCGATCAAGGCTTTGACGCGCCTGCCGCCGGGTCGACCACCGTCACCACGCTGGCGCCCTACGGCGATCTGATCTCGCCCAACGACATGCATGACGAGGTCTGCAAGAAGAAGACGAAGGCGGAGCAGTCCGAGGCGCCGCCAGCCGTCGCCGCCAAGGACGTGCCGAAATCGCCCTATCGGGAGAAGCTCGACCATGTGCCGACACTGGTTGCCGTCGGCCTCGGCGGCGCCACCGGTCCGGCGCCGAAAGCGATCCTCGACGAGGGCGCGCAGGAATATGCCGACGTGCCGATTCCGCCTTGGCGGCCCGACAAACCCGTACCGGCCGGCACGGGTCCGAAAGTCGTGGGTGCCGCCGCGCAAGGCGACCAGCCGACCAAAGCCGCGAATTAACCCGATGAGCGGTTTCCCGATACCCGTCTCGGTGCTGACCGGCTTTCTCGGCGCCGGCAAGACGACATTGCTCAACCGGCTCCTGAAGGATCCGGCCTTGGCCGACACCGCGGTCATCATCAACGAGTATGGCGAGGTGGCGATCGACCACCTGCTGGTCGAGCAGGCCTCCGACGGCATCATCCAGCTTTCCGACGGCTGCCTGTGCTGCACGGTGCGCGGCGAACTTGTCGACACGCTGGCCGACCTGGTCGACCGGCTGCAGACCGGCCGTATTGCCCGGCTTGCCCGCGTCATCGTCGAGACCACGGGACTGGCCGACCCGGCGCCGGTGCTGCAGTCGATCATGGCCCATCCGGCGCTGGTCCAGGCTTTTCGGCTCGACGGCGTCATCACCCTGGTCGATGCGGTCAACGGTGGGGCGACACTCGATGCGCATGTCGAGGCGGTCAAGCAGGTTGCGGTGGCCGACCGTATCGTGCTCTCCAAGGCCGATCTGGTCGCTGATCCCGGCGATCTCGAAACGCTGCGGGCGCGCTTGCGCCAGATCAATCCCGGAGCTCAACTGCTCGATGTCGGGGAGACGAAGACCGGCGTGGCGGCGCTGTTCGACTGCGGCCTCTACAATCCTGCCACCAAGTCCGCCGACGTGCGGCGCTGGCTTGGTGAAGAGGCTGCGCATCACGACCATGTTGACCATCATGGCCATGATGATCACGAGCATGCCCATGCCCATGCCCATGCCCATCGCCACGATCAGCGCGTAAAAACCCATTCGCTGGTGCATGACGGCCCGGTGCCGTTTTCAGCCATCGAGATGTTTCTCGATCTCCTGCGTTCCACGCATGGCGATCACCTGTTGCGCATGAAGGGCGTCATCGAATTGCAGGAGGATTCGTCGCGGCCCTTGGTCGTGCATGGCGTGCAGAAGATCCTGCATCCGCCGGTGCGATTGCCGTCCTGGCCGGACAGCCAGCGCGGCACGCGGCTGGTGCTGATCACGCTCGACATGCCGGAAGACTATGTGCGCCGGCTGTTCGCCGCCTTCACCAACCGGCCGTCGGTCGATACGCCCGACCGCGCGGCGCTGGAAAACAACCCGTTGGCGATCGCCGGACTGTAAATCTTTCGATTATTGCTCGCCGCGCTCGACCAGAAAGCGATGGCCGCCTGAAACCGACGCTGTTTCGATCAGCTGGTGGCCGGCGTCCGAGCAGAAGGCGGGGATGTCGATGACGGCCAGCGGGTCGGTGGTTTCCAGCCAGAGCCGGCTGCCCGGCTGCATGCCGGCCAGCCGCTTCTTCGCCTTCAGAACGGGCAGAGGGCAATTCAGCCCCTTCAGATCATAGACGGTGTCGCTGGCCACGGCGATCAGCCGCCGAACATGCCGAGCAGCTTGTTCTTCAGCTT
>NZ_RZSJ01000343.1:0-6461 GCF_003998025.1 Mesorhizobium sp. M8A.F.Ca.ET.021.01.1.1 | reverse complement strand
TCCGCAATGTGCGCGCCGGCCTGTTCGATCCTGCCAAGACAATGCTCGAAGGCCGCGGCAACCCCGCCTTCTATGTCGCCGAAAAGAACGCCGCGCGGAATGCCAATGCGAAGCCCGGCGAGTGGAATGGCGGCCAATTCGTTCGGCGCCTCGCCGGCCATCACCGCGTCGGCGGCTGCGCATTGCGAGACGGTTCGGGCGAGCGGCCCGATAGAGTCCAACGTGCCCGAAAGCGGAAAGGCGCCGGTCAGCGGCACGCGCCGTGCTGTCGGCTTGAAGCCGACGACACCATTGAGCGCCGCCGGGATGCGGATCGAACCACCGGTGTCGGACCCGATCGAGATGTCGCTCGTCCCCTCGCCGACAGACACGCCGGCGCCCGAGGACGAACCGCCTGGAATGCGCCCTGGGTCGACGGGATTGCCGGGCGTTCCGTAATGTATGTTGTCGCCGATCGCGGTGAAGGCGAATTCGGTCATGTTGGTCTTGCCGATGATGACCGCACCGGCTTGCCGAAGCCGGCCGACGATGGCCGCATCGCGCTGAGCCGGCGCGGCGGTCTTGCGCATCAGCGAGCCCGCCGTGGTCGCTTCGCCGGCGACATCAAACAGATCCTTGATCGAGACAATGGTGCCGTCGAGCGGCCCAAGCGTCACGCCGGCTCGTTTGCGGGCATCGCTGGCGTCAGCCGCGGCCCGTGCGGCTTCGGCATAAAGCTTCGTGTAGACCTTCTCGACGGCTGCACGACTGGCAAGACGTGACAGGATGTTTTCGAGACGGTCGCGGATTGATTGCATGTCGATGTCGGACTCCGCCAGGATAGAACGTCCTTCGGGCAAGCAGCCGCCAGGCCCGCCGAAGGAATAACCCGGCCAGCGTGCCTTTGCACCGGCCAGCGACAGGAAGATACTGATGCTGTACAAGGGCAGCTGCCATTGCGGCAAGGTTGCGTTCGAAATCGAGGGCGAGCTCGAGGGCGTCGTTCGCTGCAATTGCTCGATCTGCGCCCGCAAGGGTGCGCTGCTGTGGGCCGTGCCACATGACAAGCTCACACTCGTCGCCTGGGGCGATGACCTTGGCCGCTACACATTCGGCGAAGCGAAAATAGCACACCGCTTCTGCCGAACCTGCGGCATCCATCCCTTTGCCGAAGACATCAGCGAAAGCGGCGAACGCAGCGCCTACGTCAACATCAACTGCTTGACCGGTCTCGACCCGTCCACCTTGTCGATCTTCGACTTCGATGGGCGCTCGGCCTGAAGCAGTTCTGCTCTACCGGTAGCCTGTTGCATCGGCTGGTTTGCCGGCATCCTGAACCTCCGGAACATAGCGCCAGGCATCGGGTCGTGAGCCGTCCAAATCGGTGAAACCATAGACCTGCGCCAGCCCGCCGCTGGACAGCGACTGGCCGTTCCAGCGCGAGCGATCCGGATCCGTGGCCAAAGCGGCGACGGCGCGGCCGACGAAGCGCGGCGTTTCGGAGATGACGAAATGGGGCACTTTCGCCGTGGCGTCGCGCCAGTTTTCTTCGGCGACGCCATAGATCTCCAGCATCATTTCCGAACGCATCCAGCCCGGCGTCAGCGAGACCGACGTGGCGCCGTGTTTTGCAAGGTCCTTGGCGTGAGCCCAGGCCATGCGGTTCACCGCCACCTTGGCAAGGTCGTAGAAAGGCGACAGGCGATAATGCCGGGCATTGTATTCGGCGGTGCCGTCGGTGATCTCGACAAGCAGCCCGCCCGACCGCTCGATCATCAACGGCAAGGCATGGTGCGCGGTGATCAGATGCGTGTCGATGGCCAGGCGCAGCATGCGCAGGCCGTTTTCCAGATTATGCTCCCAGACCGGCTTGTCCCATTCGAACAGCTTTTCGCCGCCCCAGATGTCATTGACCAGTATGTCGAGCCGACCCTGTTCGGCGCGGATGCGCCCGACCAGCCTGCGCACGTCGTCGGCGATGAGGTGGTCGACCTTCACGGCGTTGCCCTTGCCGCCATTGGCAGTGACCAGTTCCGCCGTCTCCTCGATGGTCTCTGGGCGGGCATACTCGGATTGCTGGCCGCGCGTGCTCCGCCCCGTGACATAGACAGTGGCGCCGGCGGCGCCGAGTTCGACCGCTATGCCGCGCCCGGCGCCCCGTGTGCCGCCGGCAACCAGGGCAACTTTCCCTTGCAACGTCATTGAACTCTCCCAAAACAGCACCATCGATCAAATCCGAGCTGGCAAACGCCGCTCGCAACATATATAAATGATCATTCGGTTATATTGGAATGTCAAGATGACCCGTCCCAAAACCCGGTCCGACGAACAGGTGCTGGAAGCAGCCTTGCGATTGATGCACGAGCACGGGCCGGAGGCG
Organism: Mesorhizobium sp. M8A.F.Ca.ET.021.01.1.1; assembly: GCF_003998025.1. NCBI lineage: Bacteria > Pseudomonadati > Pseudomonadota > Alphaproteobacteria > Hyphomicrobiales > Phyllobacteriaceae > Mesorhizobium > Mesorhizobium sp. M8A.F.Ca.ET.021.01.1.1. The sequence continues at coordinate 4,102 of NZ_RZSJ01000343.1, read as the reverse complement.
CTTACCTTCGAGCGTCTGGCAAAAGCCTGCGGCCTGTCCGGCGCAACCCTGGTGCAGCGCTTCAAGAACAAGGCGCGGTTGAAGCAGCGCACCTTGCTGCATGCCTGGGATGATCTCGACGACAAGACCAGAACGCTGGCCACCGGCGTTGCTAGAACCCCGGCCGGTGCCATCGAATTGCTGGTGGCGCTGTCGCAGGGCTATGGCGGCATCGAGTCCTATGCCGAGGGCCTGCTCGTCTTGCGCGAGGATCTGCGCGATCCTGTGCTCAGGGCGCGCGGCGCTACCTGGAAGGCATTCCTTTGCGCTGCTCTTGCGGCCTGCTTCGCTGAAATCGACGACCCGCCACCAGACGTCGGCCTGCTGATGGCGTCGCACTGGCAAGGTTCGTTGCTATGGTGGAGTTTCGATCCGGCGATCGAAGTGGCCGTCTATGTCGAGGACAGTCTCAACCGCTTCGTCGCCGCCATCACAACGGCAACGGCCCGAAAACCGTAGTGGTTCTCGGGCCGTTGCCAATGGTGGCTGTTGGGAGAGACTATTCGGCCTGCCTCGGGCCGCGCAGGAACACCACGATGGCAGCCAGCAGCGTTGCGATGCCGCAATAGGCAAAGGCACTGGCGACGCCGGCATGGTCGACCAGCAGGCCGCCAAAGACGGCGCCCAGCGCAATCGCCACCTGGAAGGTTGCAACCATCAGACCGCCGGCGCTCTCGGCCTGGTCGGGCGCTGCCCGTACCAGCCAGTTCTGCAGCCCGACCGGCACCGCGCCGAAGGCAAAGCCCCAGGCCGCGACGGCAGTGGCGGCGATCGTGGGCGACGCGCCAAGGATCAGCATCGAGGCGGCCGCCAATGCAATCAGCAGAGGCGCCAGCGCGATGGCGGCCTTGAGGTTGCGTTCGGCGAGGATGCCGCCGGCGATGTTGCCGAAGAAACCGCCTATGCCGTAGGCCAGCAGCACCAGCGAGATCGTCTCGATGTTGAGCACCGGCACCTTCTCGAGGAAGGGACGGACATAGGTGAAACCGGCAAAGTGCCCGGACGCGACCAGCAGCACGACCAGCAGGGCAACCCTGATCGACGGCCGCTCCAGCACTTCGAGCAAGGTGCGGAAGCTCGCGACGCCCACCGGCGGCAGTTTCGGAATGGTCGCCAGTTGCACCAGCAGTGCCAGCGCCCCGACGATGGTCGCGATCATGAATGCCGTGCGCCATCCCCAGATGTCGCCGACATAGGCGCCGACCGGAGCCGCGGTGACGGTGGCAAGCGACACGCCGGTCAGGATGATCGACATCGCCCGCGGCATCAGCCGCATCGGCACCAGCCGCAACGCCATGGCGGCCGACATGGCCCAGAAGCCGCCAAGGGCCACGCCGAGCACGACGCGCCAGCAGGAGCATGGGCAGCGACGAGGCAAAGGTGGCGAGAAGGTTGGACAGGATAAGGAACGCCGTCAGCATCCACATCACCAGCCTGCGGTCCATGCGCCTTGTGATGATGGCCATGGTGGGAGCGGCGATGGCGCCCACGATCGCGGTCGCCGTCACCGCTTGCCCGGCAACGCCTTCGCTTACGCCGAGATCGCGCGCCATCGGCGTCAGCAGACTGGCGGGCAGGAATTCGGCGGTGACCAGACCGAAAACGCCCAGGGCGAGCGAGACCACGGCACCCCACGCCGGTTCGGTTCGTTCATCGGATTCGGCGGGGTCGAGAAGTGCGGCGTCAATGGCGCCTGTCGCGGGTTCGGCCATGGTCAGTCTCCGATCTGTTTGCGGCGCCACATAGAAAACAACCGGGCTCTGGCTCCACCCGTTACATGCTTGCCGTCGTGGCTTGGCTATGCGGCCGGTCTTCGATTTGTTTGCAGCGCAGCATTTGGCTGCACCGCAACATGGGAGTGACGAGTTGGAGTTTCCATGCTAGAAACGCCGGAATGAATTACAATTCGTCCAAAATGGCGCAGCCGACTTCCGGTGATCCGCTGACCGACATGCTGCGTGGATTACGGCTCGACGGCGTCGACTACGGCCGCTGCGTGTTGGGCGAGCCCTGGGCCGTTTCCTTTCCCGCCCAGAAGGCGGCTCGGTTTCATTTCATCGGCCAGCAGGGCTGCTGGCTGTTCTCACCGGCCAAGGAGTGGATCGAACTATCCGTGGGCGACGCGCTTTTGATCCCGCGCGGCGACGCGCATGTCCTGGCCAGCGCGCCCGGCGTGCCCCCGGTGCCGATCGGCCGCTACACGATCGAACCGGTGTGCGAAAACATCTACGACGTCTCCAACGAGTGTGGCGGCCCCAAGACCTTGCTGTTTTGCGGCAGCATGCATTTCAATCTCGACGGCTCGCACCCGCTGCTCGACATGATGCCCAACCTGATGCAGGCGCATAAGCTGATGGCGAACGCACCGGGCATTCAGCATCTGCTCGACGCGATGGCCGGCGAAGTGACGATGGACCGGGTCGGCTCCGGCGGAATCCTTGCCCGCCTTGCCGATGTGCTCGCCGCCACGATCATCCGCTCCTGGGTCGAGAACGGCTGTGGCGATGCCACCGGCTGGATCGCGGCCGTCCGCAATCCCGACATCGGCAAGGTGCTGGCGACCATCCACCTGCAGCCGGATCGCGATTGGAGCGTCGAGGCGCTGGCGCGGATGATGGGAGCCTCGCGCTCCGCCTTTGCCCAGCGCTTCGCCACGGTGGTCGGAGAGACGCCGGCCAAATATGTGCTGCGCGTGCGCATGCACCAGGCCAGGCAATGGTTGGCCCGGGATGGCATGAGGGTGTCGGTGGCGGCGGCGAGACTGGGCTATGATTCGGAAGCATCCTTCAGCCGCGCCTTCAAGCGGGTGATGGGCGTGGCTCCGAGCCATCTGCGCCACATTGGTGCCGGCGAAGAGCCGTCCTGACGTCAGGCAGCCAAATCACGCCAATCCCTCCCGGCTGGAGGAATTGCCAGGTCTTTTGGACGCGGCGTCATTGCCGGTCGGCTTCCGGCGGATAGGCTGGCCCGTGGAGGAAATCCCATGGCCAATCATTTCGTACTGCTCGCGCTTGGTGTCCTGTCGGTCATTCCAGGACGCGCCTTTGCTCTCGAGGACAGCTATCTGCCGGCAGGCAAGATCCCTTACGTCGCCGAGGCGCTTGACCAGCCGCAGCGCCTGGGACCACTGTGGGGCGAAAGGGCCAAGGGGCCCGCCGGAACCTTGCTGAAAGTCCCGGGCAACTGGCGCGCCCCCGTGCACGCGCACACCGCCGACTATCGCGCCGTGGTCATCCAGGGTCTATGGGCGCACTGGCAGATGCAAGGCGGCGAGGCGAGCAAGGTCGAACTGCCACCTGGATCCTACTGGACCCAGAAGGCCGATGAGATGCATGACGACGCCTGCCTCTCGCAGACGGAATGCGTGATCCTGTTGATCAACGACACGCCCTACGAGACCTACCTGCCGAAATAGCCGCGCCTTATGACGCGTGCCGCAAGCTGACTCCACTGCCCTTGTCGAACAGCACCACCTTGTGGGGGTTCCAGGCAAAGCGCACCGGCTGCTCGATCGCGACGTCGGTCCTGGCCGGCACCGTGGCGCGCAGGGTTGTATCGCCGACCCGCAGCGTCAGGATCTTTTCCACGCCATGGTTCTCGACGTCGTGGACACGCGCCTCGACCGGTGCGCCGCTTTCCAGATACACATCCTCCGGACGGATGCCGAAGACGAGCGGGCGACCCTCGGTCGCCCCACTCGCCTTGGCTCCCCCTGCAAACGGCAGTTCAAAATTCAATGGCGCCATCACCGCCCGGCCGTTCACCAGCCTGCCGTCGATGAGGTTCATCGGCGGCGAGCCGACGAAGCTCGCCACGTAGGTGTCGCGCGGATTGTTGTAGATCTCGTGCGGCGTGCCGGTCTGGATGATGCGGCCATGGTTGAGCACGCCGACTTTGTCGCCCATCGACATCGCCTCGATCTGGTCGTGGGTAACGAACAGGAAAGTGGCGCCGAGCTGTATCTGCAGGTTCTTCAACTCGGTGCGCAGCGCCTCGCGCAATTTGGCGTCGAGCGCCGACAGCGGCTCGTCCATCAGGAACACGCGCGGCTTGCGCACGATGG
>NZ_RZSJ01000342.1:0-6463 GCF_003998025.1 Mesorhizobium sp. M8A.F.Ca.ET.021.01.1.1 | reverse complement strand
GTGCGCCTCCGGCGCCAGTGTGACGATCAGGTCGAAATAGTCGTCCTCGAGATCGTCCAGCGTCCGTGGATGACGTTCGCCAAGCGTCAGGCCGTCCTCGGCAAGCACGGCATCGACGAACGGGTCGCGTTCGCCGGCGCGCACACCGGCCGAGGCGACGAAAATGGTGGGGGGCAGCATCCGGCGCGCCAGCTGCTCGGCCATCGGCGAGCGCACGGCATTCATGCCGCACAGGAACAGGACCGAGCGGGGCAGGGCGCCGGGGGCCAGGGTCAGCCCCGCCAGTGCAGCACGCAGACCAGCGTGAACAGCCGTCGCGCCGTGTCGAAGTCGATGTCGATCTTGCCGGAGAGCCGATCCATCAGCGTCTGCGAGCCCTCATTGTGCAGGCCACGGCGGCCCATGTCGATCGCCTCGATATGGCTCGGCGTCGAGGAGCGGATGGCGTCGTAATAGCTCTCGCAGATCATATAGTAGTCCTTGACGATGCGCCTGAGCGGCGTCAGCGACAGGATGTGGGTGACGACGGCGGCGCCGTCCTCGCGTGCCACGGCAAAGACCAGACGGGACTCGGCCAGCGACAGCTTCAGCCGGTAGGGACCCGTGCCGCTGTCGTTGACGGGCTGAAAATGGTTCTCCTCGATCAGGTCGAAGATCGCCACCGCCCGCTCATGCTCGACATCGGGCGTCGAACGGCCGATCGATTCATCGAGTTCGACATCGATCAGTTTTGCGCGGGTTTGATCGGAGCCCGTCATGCCGGCCTACATGTTCAGCCGGATAGTGACGGAGCGGCCATGCGCGTCGAGCCCTTCCGCCCGCGCGAGTGCGATCGCCGCCGGTGCCAGCATGCGCAACTGTTCCGGCCCAAGCTTCAGGACCGAGGTGCGCTTGACGAAGTCGAGGACCGACAGGCCCGACGAGAAGCGCGCCGAGCGCGCCGTCGGCAGCACATGGTTGGAGCCGCCGACATAGTCGCCGATGGCTTCCGGCGTGTGGCGGCCGAGGAAGACGGCACCGGCATTGCGCATCTTCGCGAGGAAGCCTTCGGCATCGTCGATGGCCAGTTCGACATGCTCGGCCGCGATGCGGTCGACCAGCGGCAACGACGCTTCGATCGTCGGAACCAGGATGACGGCGCCGAAATCGCGCCAGCTCTGCGCCGCCGTATCGCCGCGCGAGAGGCTTTGCAACTGACGCTCGACCGCCCGTTCGACCTCCTCGCCGAATGCCGGATCGTCGGTGATCAGGATCGACTGCGCCGACACGTCATGCTCGGCCTGGGCAAGCAGGTCCGCCGCGATCCACTCTGGATCATTGCCGCCGTCGGCCACCACAAGCACTTCCGACGGCCCGGCGATCATGTCGATGCCGACCGTGCCGAACACGCGCCGCTTGGCCGCGGCCACATAGGCATTGCCGGGACCGACGATCTTGGCCACCGGCTTGATCGTCTGCGTGCCATAGGCAAGTGCGGCGATCGCCTGCGCGCCGCCGACGCGGTAGATTTCGGAGACGCCTGATATATCCGCCGCCACCAGCACCAGCGGGTTGACGACACCGTGCGGTGCCGGCACGACCATGACGATGCGCTCGACGCCTGCTACCTTGGCCGGCACGGCGTTCATCAGCACCGAACTCGGATAGCTTGCCGTGCCGCCCGGCACATAGAGTCCGACCGCCTCGATCGCGGTCCAGCGCGAGCCGAGCTCGACGCCGGCGGCATCCGTGTAGCGTTCGTCCTGCGGCTTTTGCCGCTGGTGATGGGACCGGATGCGGTCACGTGCGAATTTCAGCGCCTCGACCGTGGCCGGATCGGCCTCGGCATAGGCGCCGGCGATGTCTTCCGCCGAGACGGCAATGCCTAGCGCGGCGAGGTCGCCTCCGCCGAATTTCTGCGTGTAGTCGATCAGTGCCGTGTCGCCCTCGGCGCGCACGCGCGCGATGATGTCGCGCACCACGGCGTCGACATCGGCCGATACCTCGCGCTTGGTCATGAGGAAGGCGGCGAAACGCTGCTCGAAATCGGCGTCGGACTGGCGAAGCGTGATGGCCATTGTATGCTCAAGCCCTGTGGATGGGGCGCGACGTGGCTTCCCACGCACCGCCGATATCGGCAAGGCGGGCCTCGATGCATTCGACGTCGAGCATGATGGTACCGCCACCCGAGAAGATCAGTTCGACGATGCCGGCCGGCTTGCTGATCTCGATGAAGCTGATCGCCAGCAGGGAGAGGATTTCGGCCGGCTTGTCGCGGGCAATGCCGTTGGTCTTGGCGCCCAGCACCCGGTCGAAATGCAGCACCGCCTGCCGCCGCTCATTGTGCTGGCGAAACAGGCCGGATTTGGCCTCCCACACGAAACGGTTCATGGTCAGCACGAACCGTTTGGCCTTGGGCAGGAATTCGAGGTCCGAGACCTTCATCACGGCGTCCTGGAGATGGGCCGAGACGATGCTCAGATCCTGATCGTCGAGCGCAATGAGTTTTAAGGCCATGCGGATTTCACACCCAGAGGTTGGCAATCAGCCTTTCTGTTAGGCGGTCTTTCCGATCGGTGCAACCGCGACAGGAATACCGCCAGAGGCATTTGCCGCAGGTTTTGCGCACCCCTCATTGTCCCTGCCGGGCACTTCTCCCCGTATGGTGACGGGAGAAGGAACGCTTTGCAGATGATTTCGCCAAGCGACCGCGGATCGTCAGGCAGAAATCCGCTCGATCACCGCGCCGCAATTGGAAAGCTTTTCCTCCAGCCGCTCGAAGCCGCGATCGAGATGGTAGACGCGGTTGACCGTGGTCTCGCCTTCGGCGGCCAGACCGGCGATGACCAGCGAGACCGAAGCGCGAAGATCGGTCGCCATGACCGGCGCGCCCTTCAGCTTCGCCACGCCGTCGACGATCGCAGTCTGGCCCGAAAGCGTGATGTGGGCGCCGAGCCGCGCCAGTTCCTGGACGTGCATGAAGCGGTTTTCGAAGATCGTCTCGGTGATGCGCGACTTGCCCTTGGCCATGGTCATCAGGCCCATGAACTGTGCCTGCAGATCGGTCGGGAAGGCCGGGAAGGGCGCCGTCGTCACGTCGACCGGCGAAATCCCGGCGCCATTTCGCTTCACGCGGATGCCGGAATTGGTCTGCGTGATCTCCGCGCCCGTCTGCGAAATCACGTCGAGCGCGGTCTGCAGCAGCTCCGGCCGTGCGCCTTCCAACACGACGTCGCCGCCGGTCATCGCCACGGCCATGGCATAGGTGCCAGTCTCGATGCGGTCGGGGATGACGCGCACGCGCGCCCCCGACAGCGCTTCGACGCCGTCGATGGTGATGGTCGGCGTGCCGGCGCCGGAAATCCTGGCGCCCATGGCGTTGAGGCATTCGGCGAGATTGACGATCTCGGGCTCGCAGGCGGCGTTTTCCAGCACCGTCTCGCCCTTGGCGAGCGATGCCGCCATCATCAGCACATGGGTTGCGCCGACCGAGACCTTGGGGAAGATGTAACGGTTGCCGACGAGGCGGCCATTGCGGGTCTTGGCGATGACATAGCCGGTGTCGACATCGATATCGGCGCCCAGCGCCTGCAGGCCTTCGAGGAACAGGTCGACCGGGCGCGTGCCGATGGCGCAGCCGCCGGGCAGCGACACCTTGGCCTCGCCCATCCGGGCCAGCAGCGGCCCGATCACCCAGAACGAGGCGCGCATCTTGGACACCAGCTCGTAAGGAGCTGTCGTGTCGACGATGTTGCGGGCGGAAAAGTTGATGGTGCGCGAATAGCCCTCATTCTGCTTCTCGCGGCGGCCATTGACCGAATAGTCGACGCCATGATTGCCGAGGATGCGGATCAGTTGCTCGACATCGGCCAGATGCGGCACGTTTTCGAGTGTCAGCGTGTCGTCGGTCAGAAGCGAGGCGATCATCAGCGGCAGGGCGGCGTTTTTCGCGCCCGAGATCGGAATGCTTCCGGCAAGCTTGTTGCCGCCGACGATTCTGATGCGATCCATTGGAGAATGTCCCTCTCGGCCAGAAAAGGCCGGTTCAATCGTTTGAGTGTCGGCCCGTCTAGACCATTGGCCGGTATGGTTCAAGAAATAGGATTTCCGAGCATCCCGTCCAAGAGTGGCCGATTTGAGTTAATCTTTCTGCATTTCCTTTGCCGCGCCGAGCCCGTCGGGCCGCTGGTCGGCCTCACCGGCGCGCCGCTTGTCGGCGTCGCCACTACGGCGCGAGCGCGACTGCGCCTTGCGCTTCTGGAGATTGGCTCGCAACTGCTCGGCGAGCCGGTTCTTGCGGGTCGTTCCGCTGTTTTTCGGTGGATTTGTCTTGTCGTTCATCGTCCTGCCCCGGCTGGCAGCCAGCCAACCCGCCATTCAGGGATAGCCAACATTGTGGCACCGCCATGTCATAGAAAGCTATCCGGCAAAGGCTTTCACAGAAGCGTTGTTCTTGGCCTTGCGCTTGCCGGTTCGATATGGCAGAAGCCCCGCCATCGGCGGCTGCGGTAGCTCAGTGGTAGAGCACTCCCTTGGTAAGGGAGAGGTCGAGAGTTCAATCCTCTCTCGCAGCACCAGTCTATCCCATTGATTGGGAACCCCTACCTTGGTCTTTTTGCCGCCTGGTACGCCGGGTGGTACACATAAGCTTGACATTGTCAGCACGGCGAAGGCGATCAAAACCAGCGTCGCCACCAGCTCTAAATCAGGCTCGATCCTTCTTGAACTCGAATAGCTCGATAACGTTGCCGGAGGGATCTTCGAGCAAGATGGCGCGGCCGGCACCGCCGTCGCTGATCTTGCCGCGGAATCTTGCGTCAGTGCGGCGCAACCGCTCGATGAGGACATCGATCTCGGTCGTAATGATCATAAATCGGTTCCACCCGCCCGGCTTTGGATCGCCGCCCGCCTGACCACCGCTCCCCGCACCTGGGGCGCTGAGATACAGCGTCAAGTCGTCGCGCAACAGCGCGGCGAACTTGCCCGGATTGTGCTTGTCGGTCTTGAAATCGAGATTGTCTCGATAGAACGCGACCGCCTTGTCGACGTTCGAAACGATGTACCGGACGGATGCCATTCAACTTGTCCTCTCTTCCAGCTACAACGGCCAACTTGCATGAAAGGTTTCCTGTCGGTCGGCCTGCCTGTGTTGGCGCGTTCAGCCGGAAGACAACGTGGCTTTCCCCAAAGGCGGGGGGCGGCAACCTCCAGTCGAAAAGCCGCCTGACACGATTCGTTAACCAAGATGCTGTTCTTCGACATGACGTGTTGTGGAATGGCTGGCCTGTCCGCCTGGTCAAGTCTGGCCTGTCCGCCTGGTCAGCAGCGCCGGGAAGGGTGCTGAAAAGAAGGCTCCGCCTCCGGCGAGGACGTCAAATCGCCCGAAACAGGAACGATGTGCAAGGCATGAACGTGATTGAAAGCCAACAGAACGCGCCCGGCGGTTTCCGCTTCTGGACCCGGTTGCAGGCTTTCATGGCCGCTTTCTTTTGCATGTGCATCACCGATGCGTTCGCCGAAACGCGCGCCCTGCGAATTCAGCATCTCCATACGGGCGAGAAGGCCGAGATCGTCTTCAAGCGCGACGGGCGTTACGATCAGGCGGGCCTGAAGAAGATCAACTTCATGCTGCGCGACTGGCGCCGCAACGAGCCGACCAGGATGGATCCGCGTCTGCTCGACCTGGTCTGGCAGGCTTATCGCGCCAGCGGCTCGACCAGCTATATCCATGTGGTCAGCGCCTATCGCTCGCCGGCGACCAACGCCATGCTGCGCGGCCGTTCGAAAGGGGTGGCCCGCGAAAGCCAGCACATGGTTGGCCGCGCCATGGATTTCTTCCTGCCGGATGTGCCGCTGAAGAAGCTGCGCGACATCGGCCTGAAGATGCAGGGCGGCGGCGTCGGCTATTACCCTACTTCCGGTTCGCCCTTCATCCACATGGACGTCGGCAATGTGCGGCATTGGCCGGGCATCAGCCGCCAGGAACTGGCCAGGGTCTTCCCCAACGGCAATACGCTCCATGTGCCGAGCGACGGCAAGCCGCTGCCCGGCTACGATCAAGCGTTTGCCGCCTACAAATCGCGCAAGGCCGCCGGCACGCCCAACATCGAACTGGCAAGCGCCGACGGCGGCCAACGCAGGCCGGCGCGCGGCCTGCTGGCGTCGCTGTTGGGTGGGCGCGGCACGGACGAAGCCGACGATGCCGCGGAAGTGGCGCCTGCGCCACGCAAGCCGGCGAAGCCGGTTGACTCCAAGACGGCCGGTGACCCCAAGACGGTCGTTGAACCGAAGCTGGCCGGACAGGGCATCGCTATCGTGGCGCCGGAGGCAGCCCAGCGGGCGGACATTCAGATGGTTTCCCCCGAAGAAACGCCCGCGAAGACGCCCGAAGCGATCGTCATGGCGATGGCGCCCGGCACGGTGCCGGTACCCGCTTTCGCACCGCGCACCGGGCTCGCTGCAGGCATTCCAACCCCGCAAACCG
>NZ_RZSJ01000341.1:0-6501 GCF_003998025.1 Mesorhizobium sp. M8A.F.Ca.ET.021.01.1.1 | reverse complement strand
CCGCAAGGCACCGTCGCCGGCACCATGCGGGTGACCGAGCAAGGCGAGGTTGTATCGTCGAAATTCGCCAATCGCGGCACCGGCCTCAACCAGCTCGAGATCCTCGCCGCCGCCGTTCTGGCCCACAGCGTCGGATCGCCGGGCGATGCCGAGACGAAGGAGACGCCGGAGTTCGACGAAGCGCTCGAGGCGCTCGCCGGTATGTCGCAGGCATCCTATGCCACGCTGATGGCCGAGCCCGGCTTCCTCGATTATTTCAACCAGGCGAGCCCGGTCGCGGAACTGGCGCTCCTGAAAATGGGCTCACGGCCGGATCGCCGTTTCGGCGCCAACGGCATCGCCGACCTGCGCGCCATTCCATGGGTGTTCGCCTGGAGCCAGAACCGTCATCTGTTGACCGGCTGGTATGGCATCGGCAGCGCGCTGAGCGCCTTCGTCGCGGTGCGCGGCGAGGTCGGGCGCGACCTTCTGGCCCGCATGTTCGAGCACTCGCGCTTTTTCCGCCTGGTCGTCGACGAAGCCGAGAAGACGCTCTACCAGGCCGACATGGAGATCGCGCGGCTCTACGCCGGCCTTGTGTCCGACAGCGATGCCGCCAAACGAATCTATGCCCGCATCGCCGGGGAGTACGAGTTGACGCGACGCCTGATCGGCGACCTCACAGGGGGTGATCTTTCCGAGCGCTTTCCGATGTTCAAGCGGCGTTTCGACAGCCTGCGGCGGCAGATGGACGACATCCACCGGCTGCAGGTCGATCTGCTGCGTGATGTCAGGGCAAGGACGACGGATCAAAAGCGGGCAACCGACGCCTTGCTGGTGTCGATTAATTGCATCTCGGCTGGGCTGGGATGGACGGGGTAGCTCGCCGGCTGGCCGAGTTACGTCAGTCACCTTGCTTCATCATTCTTGGCTGATTGCCGATCGCCCAGATCATCGGCCTGTCTGCCCGAAAGGCCGCCGCATGGGCCATGCCGGCGTCATCATCGTGCCGACGCCGTCCTCCTTCGGCGAGGAGGTGGCCGATACGCTGGCACGGATGAAGAAGGCTGCATAACCTCTGGGAACAGGCTGCCTAAGGGCAGTTCCCGGAGCACGGGGCGGCGCGATCTGAATGCGCGGCCCAGCGGTCCCTTCCAAACAGTCGAAAAGCTCACGCCACGATGGAAGCCCGCCCGCTTTCGACGGCGGGCGATCTGGCAGAAGCCGGTTCGGCCCAGCCCTTAGGTCGGGCAGCCGAAGCTAGGACAAGCTATCGCCGTCACGGCGGACAGCTTTTCGCGCCTTACGAACATCGGCTTCACATAAGTCTTCTTCATGGTATCTCCCCTTTGCCTAAACCCACGAAGCGATTCGTGCCGTGGTCTGGATCGCTTTGTCAAGCGAGCTGAGAGCAATAACAAAACAGCGACAGCCTTGTTTAGCAGCTCAGCTGAGGAAGCGGCCAGCCGCTGGTGAACTTTAGTTGGCCGACAAAAAATCCCTCTCGGCAGCGGTCAGGCCGGCCCAACGTCCTGACGAGCGGGACTATCAAACACTCCCGAGTCTGACGCTTTGCCGTTCCAGAGGCGCGCACGGAGCCAAGATCAAGCCAAGATTGCGCAACAAAACTTAAGATCACTTCATGCATGCAGCCATTTTCACCTGAAATAGTCCAGGCATCGGTGCTCCTACTGCCTCCCGATGGGCCGGGCATTTCCATGACAGCGCGCTCGCGCGTGTTCGAACCGTTCTTCAAGGAGGACATGTCACGCGGCGTTGCCTCGAAGCACGGCTTCGGGCTCGGCCTTTCCATCGTAGCGGATATCATCCAGGGGCACGGCGGCAAGATCGAGTTGCACGACAACCAGCCAAGCGGCCTCGTCGTGACCTTTGATCTGCCGAGTGGAACCGAGATCCGGCCCTTATAGCAGGCCGGCGCCATACTCAGGATCTGATGATCGCCAGATTGCAGGAGGTCATTTCAAGACGTCCGAAGGCTTGCCTCAGGAAATACTGGTGCGGTCGAGAAGACTCGAACTTCCACGGGTTGCCCCACAGCGACCTCAACGCTGCGCGTCTACCAATTCCGCCACGACCGCACGTGGTAGGAGCCGGAACCGACCGGCTCGCGGCGTGTAGCAAATCGTTTCCGGCGAAACAAGTGCGTGGCGAGCAATAATGTCAGGCAATTGGCATAACGTTCCACAGGATTGCAATGAGCATCGCGAACTGGACGTTTGCGCCCGATATCGCCATATGGAGGCCAAAGGCATGTCGCCCAAAAGGGCAAGGCGGTTTTGGGGCCACGACATGGATAAGCAAAGCGATACGTCATGACTGAACGCAGCCAGATCGCCACGTCATTCCTGCCCTTGCCCGGTTCGGCGCCGGTCGAATGGCTGGTCGAACCCGGCCTTACCGCCTATCCCGACGCGCTTGCCTTCATGGAGGCGCGCGCCGAGGCGATCCGCAGCGGAGCTGCCGCCGAGATCGTCTGGCTGGTCGAACATCCGCCGCTCTACACCGCCGGCACCAGCGCCCGCATCGAGGACCTGATCGAGCCGGACCGCTTTCCGGTCTTTTCGGCAGGACGCGGCGGCGAATACACCTATCATGGGCCCGGCCAGCGGGTTGCCTATGTCATGCTCGACCTGAAGCGTCGGCGCGAGGACGTGCGCGCCTTCGTTGCCGCGCTCGAACAATGGATCATCGGCACGCTCGCCGCCTTCAACGTGCGCGGCGAGCGCCGCGAGGACCGGGTCGGTGTCTGGGTGGTGCGGCCCGATCGCCCTGCGCTGCGGGACGGTGCGCCGGCCGAGGACAAGATCGCGGCGATCGGCATCCGGCTGCGGCGCTGGGTGAGCTTTCACGGCATCGCCATCAATGTCGAGCCGGACCTCGCCCATTTCGGCGGCATTGTTCCTTGCGGCGTGCAGGACCACGGCGTCACCAGCCTCGTCGATCTCGGCCTGCTCCTGACCATGGCCGATCTCGACCTGGCACTGAAATCCGCTTTCGAGGACGTGTTCGGTCCCGCGACGGCCTTGCCCGCCGAAGCTTCGCGCAAGGCCGGCTGACACTGTCGGCCTGGGAACTGCATAAGGTGTATTGAGATTCAGGTCAGGCCGAGTCGAAAGCTGTGGGTTCCGAGCGCCCTTAGATCAGTTGGGCGGAAGCCCATAGCACGCCGCAGCCATGGATGGCGAACACCGCCAGCAAGGCGCCTGCGATGACGAAACGGTCGAGGGTGCCGATCGGCTCCAGTTCGTGACGCGGCTTCACCCCGCTGCCGACGGTGAGCAGGCTGAGGATCGAAAACACCGCACCGGCCGCCAGCAGGAAGCCCGAGGAAAAACCAGCCCGCCAGCCAAGCGCCAGAAAGGCCGAAAGCAGCGAGAAGGACGCCAGCGCCAGGACCACCGGCCCTGGGCAGATCTGGCGCAGCACCTGGCCGCCGTCGAATTTCCACACCGGCACCAGATTGGCGATGTTGAACAGGGCAGCGCAGCCTGCAAGGGCGGCCAGCAGCGCGGCGGCAGCCTTGTGACCCTCGTTGCCGGCAAGCACGCTGGCGGCGATGACGATCGGCACCAGGAAGGCGGAGAACCCCGCCCCCATCAAGGCCACGAAGGCCACTTCGAAACGACTGTTGTAGGGTCGTCCGCCAATGGCGATGCCGCCAAGCAGCGGGATGAAGATCATCCGCGCCCTGCGATGGCCCGCCAGCCGGAACGCCGCCATGTGGCCGAGTTCGTGCAATGCCACCACCGACGTCAGGATCGCGGCCAGCGCCAGCCCGCCGAGGTGGAGGCCGAAGAACGGCCACAGGAGCAATGCCGATAGCACGGCAAAGCCGACCTGGCTCAGCGGATGCTCGAACCAGCCGCCCTTGCGGTACTGCCCGGTCCTTGCCCAGCGCTGCAGCTTGGAAAGCTCGCGGCGCATGGCGAAGTAGCGGAACACCAGGAAGGCGACGCCGCGATACCGGTCGGTCCGGCTGAGCGTCACGCGTGTGCCGCTGCCCTCCGAAACCAGCTCGGCGGTCTCGCCATAATCCTTCCAGAACGAGCCATCGAGCGCGGTATCCTCGATCACCCGCATCGAGAAGCGGCTGCCCTCGACGACATCTTCAAACCGCGCCCTGCGCTCTATCGGCTTGCCGTCGCGGCCTTCCCACGACAGCATGATGCGAGCCACGCCCTCTTCGTCCAGCGGCTGCGCCGACAGGATCTCGCCGGACCAGCCGGCATCGCTGCCAAGCGGCCACAGCGCCTGCCACAGGCGCTGCCGGTCCATTGCCACAATGCGGCTGGACCGGACCGTGCGCAAACCAAGCGGCACGGTCATCAAGAGAAAGATCAGTCCGAGATTGCTGGCCACGAGAATGGCCGTGACGATGGGCGACACCTGGACGCTGCTCCCTGCCTGGAGACGCACCCTAACGTCGCGGCGGCAAGAAAAGCTTAACGGCGGAGCGGCTTAGGGCCATCGGGAAACAGCGATGGCAGACGCCGCCAACTCACATGGCTCCGATCCAGATCGCCATGGAAACAAGAAACGCACTCATGCAAACCAGCGAGATGACATCCTGAACCAGATCGGTCATAACTCTCTCCTGTTGTGGATATGTTTCCAATTTGTTCTAATTTTGTTCCAATGTCAATCGCTAGGGGATAGAGCGATAGGCGGGGAATTTTGCACGGTTAGCGAAAGGTTAATCGTTCGCCACGAGACGATGCTGAAAGCGCGGCGGCGTAGGCTTCCAGTCCTGGAGATCAGGATTAGCGCGCGCTTGTATTAAAGCGTGGCCGAAGCAATAATTCTTGGGCTGGGGCACTGCCGGGCGATGGATATGGGGAAGTACGGAGGCGCGAATCAAGGTGACCGTTGGCGAAAGCGCATGCGACAAGGCCGCCGGCGACGCCTCTCTCGCAACCTTGTAATCTGGTTGTTCATCCTGGCGACGAGCGCGATATCGTCCACTCTGATCGCAATGAACGCTCACTGGCGATTCTAAGCTACCCCCGCGCGGTACATGCCGGGTGAGAACCGTTCCTTACAGCGGCACCACCTTGCCGTCGGCCAGCGTGACACGCCGGTCCATGCGCGATGCCAGTTCATGATTGTGGGTGGCGATCAGCGCGGCGAGCCCCGATTGCCGCACCAGCGCCTCCAGCGCCTCGAACACATAGGAGGCGGTGACCGGGTCGAGGTTGCCGGTCGGCTCGTCGGCGAGCAGCACCAGCGGCGCATTGGCGACCGCGCGTGCAATGGCGACGCGCTGCTGCTCGCCGCCGGACAGCTCGGATGGCCGGTGCGACGCCCGCTTGCCGATCTGCATGTAGTCGAGCAGTTGCGCCGCGCGCTCGCCCGCTTCCTTGCGCGGCAGCCCCTTGATCAGCTGCGGCATCATGATGTTTTCCAGCGCGGAAAACTCCGGCAACAGATGATGGAACTGGTAGACGAAGCCGACATCGTTGCGGCGGATCGAGGTGCGCTCGTCATCGGACAGCCGGCCACAGGCGCGTCCGGACAGGATCACGTCTCCGGCGTCAGGACGCTCCAGCAGCCCCGCCGTGTGCAGCAGCGTCGACTTGCCGGAGCCCGAAGGGGCTACCAGCGCCACCATCTCACCGCGCCGCAGCGAGAAGTCGGCGCCGTTCAGGATGGTGAGCTTGCGCGGCCCCTGGACGTAGTGCCGCTCGACGCTCTTCAGCTCGATAATGACCTCGGCCACTACTCGTACCTCAAGGCTTCGACCGGATCGAGGCGGGCCGCCCGCCACGCTGGAAACACCGTTGCCAGGAAGGACAGCGCCAGCGCCATGATGATGACATAGGTCGTCTCGCGTGGATCCATCTTGGCCGGCAACTGGCTGAGGAAATACAGCTCCGGATTGAACAGCACCTTGCCGGTCATCCAGGAGAAGAACTGGCGGATCGATTCGATGTTGGTGCAGATCAAGACGCCGAGCAGCACGCCGGCGAGCGTGCCCGTCACGCCGATCGCCGCACCCGTCATCAGGAAGATACGCAGGATGGCGCCGCGCGAGGCGCCCATGGTGCGCAGGATGGCGATATCATGCCCCTTGTCCTTCACCAGCATGATCAGTCCGGAAATGATGTTGAGCGCCGCCACCAGCACGATCAGCGTCAGGATCATGAACATCACGTTGCGCTCGACCTGCAGGGCAGAAAAGAAGGTCTCGTTGCGCTGGCGCCAGTCGACCAGGTCGATGGGGCGTTGTGCCGCCTCCTCCACCTTCGGCTTCAGCGCGTCGACATCATCGGGATTGTCGACATAGATCTCGATGGTCTGCGCCCGGCCGTCCATGTTGAAATAGAGCTGCGCCTCGGAGAACGGCATGTAGACGATGGAGCTGTCATACTCCGACATGCCGACTTCGAAGATCGCCGCGATCTTGTAACCCTTCATGCGCGGCGTGGTGCCGAGCGGCGTCACATCGCCGTCCGGCGAGATCAAGGTGATGGTATCGCCGAGCGTCAGGCCAAGATTCTCGGC
>NZ_RZSJ01000340.1:0-6518 GCF_003998025.1 Mesorhizobium sp. M8A.F.Ca.ET.021.01.1.1 | reverse complement strand
GGGGAGAGGCTGCTCTGTGTCTTCAATTTCGCCGGGGAGCCGGCGACGTGGCCCTTGCTGCCTGATATCGGAACCGTCGCGGCTGTCCTGGGCGGTACCGCGGCTGTCGAGGAAAACGCGCTCTCGCTGCCGGCTCTCGGTTGCTTCCTCGGTCGGCTCGGCTGATCGGCGCTTCGGTTGCGGCCAAGCGGTCCTACTGAACGAGCACTGCCCGTCCGCAGGTCGCACCGGTGACGCGCACGTCGGCCTGGCCGACACCGACGCCCAGGGCTGAAAGCACATTGTAGAGCAAGTCGTCGACGGGCGCCGTTACGGTGTTGAGCAGGGCCACCACTGCCGGTTTGACCGTTCCAAGCAGGGCGGTCAGATCGATGCCCAAACCAAGCGCATTGACCGAAAGCGACAGGTTGTTGACCAGAGACGTGGTGAGCGACTGCGAGATGTTTCGCGTCGAAACGGTCTTGATCGTCTTGTTGGCGATGTCGGTTGCGTTGAAGGTCAAGGTCTGCGGGCTGTTGTTGGTGATCGCGGTCGCGGCCGAACCCATCACCTGAATCAGCGGGATGTTGATCAGCAGGAGCTTCAGACTCACATCGGCGATCTCGGCGTCGGTGAAGGTCTGCGGCTGGCTGAAATCGGCGAAGCCGGACGGGTTGTTGCTGTTGGCCAGGTTCAAACGCGCAATGCCGGGGTGCGCGGCGATGGAGACATTGATGCTGGACGGCCCTGTCGGACAGCTTATGTCGGTCAGCTTGGCCTCGGCATAGGCGACTTCCACATTGAGCGGCAGATTGACGGCAAGCAGGCTGATGCCGCCGGCCAGGCTCGGCGTGCCGACACCGACGGAGGCCGTCAGCTTGATGCGCGTCTGGGCGGTCCGCACGACGGTGCCGATGCCATCGATGGCCAGCCAGGGCGAGGATTGCATCGGCTCCCCAATGGCGATGCTGAGCTTGGTGGAGAGCAGCCCCGGGATGGTCGCGCCGAGATCGACCGCGGCCTGGTTGGTGCCGTTGGCGAGTACGGCCGCCGCCGTCAGCATCCCCATTGCGCTTGCGTCTACGCCAAGGCCGGACGGCTGTTGCCCGAGGCCCAGGCTGCCGATGGAACCAAGGTTGACAAGACTGCTGAGTGGGATCTTGACGGTGCTGGTCGACTTGGAGGCGATGGTCTGCAAGGCGACCTTGGCGGTATTGCCGAGACCGGGAACATTGGCCATGGCAGTAGCGATCTGGCCGACGGTCGCCTTCGAGGCCAAAACGTTGGAATAGGTGCCGGCCGTGATGTTCAGTTGTGTGCCGAGCGCACTGACGAAGGAAAGCACGCTTACATCGGCCGAGATCAGTCCGTTGTAATCCATGACGCTGAGCGAGATGTTGCCGCCGAGAAGTCCGCTCAAAAGTGCGTTGAGGATGCCGCCATTGACGCTGAGCAATCTCGACCCGACCGAGAATGTCGCCTGCGGCGTCATGCTGGCGGTGGCTTGGGTGCCGATGACGGGAGTGGGGATCAGCGAGCTTGCGAAGTAGCGCTTGGGGATCTTCGCCAAAGTCACCCGGACGGCATTGTAAGGCGTCACGCCCGCCTGGAAGCGCTGGCTGACATTAGCGGTCGATGAGGCATATCGGCCTTGCGTAACCGTCACCACCGTCTTCCCGGCGGCCGCCGGGATGGTCTGGCCCGAAGCTTGAACAACGACACCCGGCATGCCGTTGTCGGTGAGCGTGGTGACGACGGCTGTGTTGACGTTGTTGATGTTCGAGGCAGCGGTGATCGCTGCCAGGTCGACCATCGCCTGGGCTTCCCGGCGCTCGGTGTAGATGGAGGCCTCGTCTATCGCCACCGCGGCCAGGGCCAGCGCGACCGGCGCGCTCAATGCGGTCATGACGGCGAAGTTCGCCTTCCTGTCCCCCATCATCGACCGTGCAAGCCGGCCGATGCCCTTGCCCGCCCGCTGCAGCATTCAGATACCCCCGACCCTGATCGTTGACTGACGCCTGATGGTCGTCCCTGGCATGGCTATGCCCGGGAACAGATTCCAGATCGGCAGGTTGCGGGCATCGTACGAGATGGACACCACGAACTGGCTTCCGTCGGCAACGCTGTCATTGGCCTGGTAGGTCAGTTTGCTGGCGTCCACGAAGGGGTAACCGCCGGCGTTGTTGGCGAGGTAGCTGGCCACGAGCGTCTGGCGCTCGGTCTGGTTCACCCCGGCGATAGCCGTCCGGGCGGCGTCGGCTGCAATTTGCTGTATCGAATTGGCGGCGCCAAAATAGATGCCGTACCCAACCATCCCGAGCAAGAGAAGCATGAAGAGCGGCGACAGCAGGGCGAACTCGACCGCTGAAGTGCCCGAATTGTCTGTTCGGAACTGGCGCCTTCGGACCTTGCAAATGAGGTTGTCAACCATGGCTGCAGCATGCCCAAGTTCGCATGCAGAAAGCGAAAACTCTGGACGCAACCAAAGGATGTGCTCGATTGAAAAAGACTCTCTAATTTAGTCATTGCTTCTGCAATCATGAGGCTTGACTTAAGGTCAATCAGTACTCGGTTGAAAAGAGCTGACCTCCTGTCTAGTCTCCTGCCACCAGCCGCCGGAGGGAACCGGCGGCGCGCTCAAAGGAATCAGACATCGGTTCCGGGGCGTCAACACGTTAAGGCGCGCCCATGGCAGCGCCGACAGGGAGAACTTCATGCTGAAAAACATGCTGAAGGCGACGGTGTTCGCCACGACCATGACCTTGGCTGCCGGCACTTTCTTGACGCCAGCCTTCGCCGAGACCGTCTATAACAGGGGCACCGCCGCTGAATCGGAGTCGGTCGACCCACACAAGACCTCGACGGTCTATGAAGCCAACGTGCTGCGTGACCTGTTCCAGGGACTGGTCATGCAGGATGAGAAGGCCAACCTCATTCCGGGCGCCGCCGAAAGCTGGACGGTATCGGATGACGGCACGGTCTATACCTTCAAGCTGCGCAAGGACGGCATGTGGTCGGATGGCAGCCCGGTGACGGCGGACGACTTCGTCTATGCCTTCCACCGGCTGGAGGATCCGGCGACCGGCGCGGAATACGCCTCGATGCTGTATCCGGTGAAGGGCGCGGAGGACGTCAACACCAAGAAGGGCAAGCCGGAAGACATGGGCGTCAAGGCGATCGACGCCAACACCCTGGAAGTGTCCTTGAAGGCGCCGACGCCGTACTTCCTGGAGATGCTGACCCATCAGGCGACCTATCCGGTCAGCAAGGCCTCGATTGAAAAGCTCGGCGCCGACTGGATCAAGCCCGGCAAACTGGTTTCGAACGGCGCCTATACGCTCGCCGAATGGGTTCCCAACGACCACATGAAACTGGTCAAGAATCCGAAATTCTGGGACGCCGCGACCGTCAAGTTCGACGTCGTCAACTACATCCCGACCGAAGATCGTTCGTCGGCGATGAAGCGCTTCGAGGCCGGCGAACTCGACAGCTATGACGATCTGCCGACCGAACAGCTGGCCGACCTCAAGACCAAGTTCGGCGACCAGATCCATGTCGGACCGTATCTCGGCACCTACTACTATGCGATCAAGACCGACAAGGCGCCGTGGAACAATCCGGAGCTGCGCAACGCCATCTCGATGGCGATCGACCGTGACTTCATCGCTGAAAAGGTCTGGCAGAACTCGATGCTGCCCGGCTATTCGATGGTGCCTCCCGGCATCGAGGGTTATGCGCCCGCAATGGCCAAATACGCCGACATGCCGCAGATCGACCGCGAGGACGCCGCCAAGAAGATCCTCGAGAAGCTTGGCTACACGCCCGAGCATCCGCTGAAGATGGAAATCCGCTACAACACCTCGGAAAACCACAAGAACACCGCTGTGGCGATCCAGGAACAGTTGAAGCCGCTTGGCGTCGACGTCGCGCTGCTCAACACCGACACCAAGACCCACTACTCCTTCCTCGAGCAGAAGGGCGACTATGACGTGGCGCGCGCCGCCTGGATCGCCGACTACAAGGATCCGGAAACCTTCCTCGGCATCACGCGCAAGGCCAGCGGCAACAACTATTCGAACTACAACAGCCCGCAATACGAAGCGGCAATGGACAAGGCCGCGGCCGCCGGCGGCAAGCCCGAAGAGCGCATGAAGGATCTCTCCGCGGCCGAGCGCATCCTCATCGACGATGTCGGCCAGATCCCGCTTCTGTACTACAGCTACCACGATATCGTTTCCTCGAAGCTGCATGGCTTCGTCGACAATGTGATGGACGTGCATCCGTCGCGCTTCGTCAGCAAGGACTGATCCCTGGCCAAGCCGCCGCGCAACCGAATGCGCGGCGGCGCTGGTTTGCCATCGCATCGGCTCGGGAAGCGGAATCGATTTTCGGAAAGTTCGGTGCGAAGATTTGAAGGCTGGAGCGCAATCGTCCGAGTGGACGGGCCTGCTCTGGATCAAGCGGGGCACCGATGCTGCGATACGTATTCCGGCGGCTTTTGACCGCCATCCCGACGCTGTTCGTCATCGTGACGATGGCGTTCTTCCTGATGCGCGTCGCGCCAGGCGGTCCATTCAACCAGGAGCGGGGTCTGAGCCCCGAGATCAAGGCCAATCTTGAAGCCCAGTTCGGCCTCAACGATCCGCTCTGGCTGCAATATGTCCATTATCTCGGCAATCTGCTGCGCGGCAATTTCGGCCCGAGCTACAACATGCCGGATTTCACCGTCACCGAACTGTTTGCCAAGGGCCTGCCCATTTCCGTCCAGCTCGGTGCCTCGGCGCTGATCCTGGCGCTGTTGCTCGGCAGCGTGCTCGGCACCATTGCCGCGCTCAACCAGAACAAGCTTGGCGACTATACGGTGATCGCCCTGGCGACCGCCGGCAGCACCATCCCCACCTTCGTCATCGCGCCGGTGATCCAGCTCCTTTTCGGGCTGACCTGGAGGCTGTTGCCGATCGGTGGCTGGGGCGACGGCGCCTTCATCAACAAGGTCGGCCCGGTGCTGACACTTGCCTTGCCGCAGATCGCCATCGTTGCACGCCTGATGCGCGGCTCGATGATCGAATCGCTGCGATCCCATCATATCCGAACGGCGCGCGCGCTCGGCCTCTCCGACTGGTCGGTGGTGGTCAAGCACGCGCTGCGCGGCGCCATCCTGCCGATCGTCTCCTTCACCGGCCCGGCTGCGGCGGCACTGCTGACCGGCTCGGTCATCGTCGAGACGATCTTCTCCATTCCCGGAGTCGGCCGCTATTTCGTCGATGCCGCGCTCAACCGCGATTACACACTGGTGATGGGAACGGTGGTGGTGATCGCCATTTTCACCATCGTCTTCAACCTGATCGTCGACGTCATGTACGCGGTCGTCGACCCGAGGGTGCGCTATGACTGACATCACGGCCACGGCTCCCGCCATCGTTGGTCGCTCGCTTTGGGGCGATGCCTGGGCGCGCCTCAAGGCCAATCGCGCCGCCATGTTCAGCCTCTACTACCTCATTCTGATCGGTGTCGTCAGCGTCTTTGGCCCCTGGTTCGTGCCGCATCAATACACGACCATCTACGCCGACTATGTGCGCATGCCGCCAAGCCTGTCGGCCTACCCGAAACCCGATATGATCGAGACGGCGCTTGCCGAAGCGATCAAACGCATGCGGGTCGACATCAAGGAGTGGCACCAGGAGGGGAGCCAGGTCTTCGTCACGGTCAAGTCGACCAAGCCGATCGACGACCGTAACATCCGCTACCTCGACCGTTCCGATGCCTTCGACGACACCAAGATAGAGAGCAAGTCCCCCGACGGCCTCGAAGTGACGATGAGCGCATCGGTCAAGCAGCAGTATTTCCTGTTCGGAACCGACAACACTGGCCGTGATCTGTTGTCGCGCACGCTGATGGCCGGGCGCATCTCGCTTGCCATCGGCCTGCTCGCCGGCATCGTTGCCGTGGTGATCGGTGTGATCTATGGCGCCGCCGCCGGCTTTTCCGGCGGCAAGGTCGACGAGGTGATGATGCGCATCGTCGACGTGCTCTATTCCTTGCCGTTCATCTTCTTCGTCATCATGCTGGTGGTGTTCTTCGGCCGCAACTTCGTGCTGATGTTCCTGGCGGTCGGTGCCGTGCTGTGGCTCGACATGGCGCGCATCGTGCGCGGGCAGGCGCTGTCGATCCGCCGGCAGGAATATGTCCAGGCGGCGGAAGCCATGGGCATCGGCCAGCGCGGCATCCTGGTGCGCCATGTCATCCCCAACCTGCTTGGCCCCGTGGTGATCTACATGACCCTGCTGGTGCCGCAGGTCATCATCCTGGAGAGCTTCCTGTCGTTCCTCGGCCTCGGCATCCAGGAGCCGATGACCAGCTGGGGCGTGCTGATCTCCGTCGGCGCCAAGAACATCGGCACCGCCAACTGGCTGCTCCTGTTTCCCGCCTTCTTCCTCGTCTCGACGCTGTTCGCCCTGAACTTCGTCGGCGACGGCCTGCGCGACGCGCTCGACCCAAGAGATCGATAAAGATTGGGATCGGTAAAAATGGGGTTAGAT
>NZ_RZSJ01000033.1:0-20835 GCF_003998025.1 Mesorhizobium sp. M8A.F.Ca.ET.021.01.1.1 | reverse complement strand
GTCATCATCGCCGTTCACACCGCCGGTCCGCGCCCGCATTCGGGCGGCGCCTGGGGCTGCCGGCCGGGTGTGCCGCTGGCGCCGGCCGGGCTGTTCAACCGCGGTGTCAGGATAACGCCGGACCTGTTGCGCTCTATCAACTCCGGATTCGCACCCTGACCTGAAAATTGATGGCCCCAAATGATTTTGGGAATGCTAATATTCCGGGAAGTGTTATAGTTCGGGCCATCAATGCAGCATTCATACGGGTTGCGCCGTGGTCCGGTGGCGTGGCCGTTTGCTAAGGCGCCAGGGCTTGTGATTGTAATGAGTTTCCTGCCAACTAAGGCGTTCGGTCATGATTGGGCATGCCGAGAACTTGCAGAGGCTTTCGGAGTTCGCCGAAGAACTCTCCGCGTCACGGAATGAGCGGAACACCGATACGGACACATCGAGTTTTGTGGTGAACGGCCATTCGCTGGTCGCCATCCGGCATCTCGAAGATGAGGAGCCTGGCGGCCCGAGCGGCCATGGCGATCAGCGCCCCGTGGGCCGCATCGTATGCGCCGGCACTCACTATCTGATCTATGACGCAGTCTATGTTCCGGCAACCGCCGACACACCGCTCACGGCCGCCGATATACTGACGCGGCGCGAGCTGCAGATCGCGCTGCTGATCGCCGAAGGCAAGCTCGACAAGGAAATCGCACGCCAGCTCGGCATCAGCGGCTACACGGTGCGCGAACACATCAGGCGGATCTTCGCCAAGCTGAATATCGGCCGCCGCTCGGCAATCGCATCTTGCGTGCTGCCCGGATGGACGGATTTTCGCCATGATGTCCGATAGATCGAGGCGCTGCCTGCGACCAGCATGGGTCAGCCGATGCCTTGCCTGAAGGGTCAGCCCTGAGCAGCATGCCGAAGAGTTCGCGCGGCTCGTCGGGGTCGGCCAGCATGTCGAGTTCCTGGTAGAGGCTGGTCGACTTCAGCTGATCCCTGACATAACCCAGCGCCGAAAAGTCCTCTATGGCGAAGCCTACGGAATCGAACAGCGTGATCTGGGCGGCATCGCGCCGGCCCTTGGTCGCCTGATATGACCTGCCACAGGTTATCGGGCACATGCTGCTGGATCTCGCCTTCGATGGGGGTCTGCTGGGGATATTCGACGAAGATGCCGAAGGCCGGCGATCGCCCGATGTCAACATCCCTTCATTCTTGACACTATTTAAAGTATCTGTAATAGTTTTTACAAAACAAGAGACCGTGGATTTCGGGGAGGCCAATGGCGATACGCGATGTTCTGATGCGCGGGGATCTAGCGCTGACGCCGTCGGAGGAAAAGATCGTCCGGCTGCTGTTGACGGACTATCCGACCTCCGGCCTTGGCACCGCCTCGTCGCTCGCGCGGCGCGCCGGCGTCAGCGATCCCACCGTGGTCCGGCTGGTGGTCAAGCTCGGCTATGAGGGGTTTCCGGATTTTCAGGCAAAGCTGCTCGCCGAGGTCGAGGCCAGGCTGCATTCGCCTCTGTTGATGATGGAGACCAAGCGGCAAAGCGGTTCCAGCGACAGCGCGGTGCTCGCCTATCTCGATTCCGTCACCGCGGCCCTGCAGAAAGCCACCGCCGCGACACCGGTCCAGACCTACGAGCGGGCCGCCCGCCTTTTGATGGAGGCCAAGGGCGAGATCGTTCTGGTCGGCGGCCGGTTCAGCCGCCACATCGCCGGCATGCTGGCCGGATATCTCGCGCAGTTCCGCAGCGGAGTCCGCGATCTCGGCGTGCTCTCCCCCCAGACATTCGACACGCTGGCCGATCTCGGCCGCCGCGACGTGCTCGTCGTCTTCGACTATCGCCGCTATCAGCTCGACGTGATGGCCTATGCAAGCCAGGCGGCCGCGCTCGATGTGCGCATTCTTCTGTTCACCGACCAATGGCTGTCGCCGATATCAGACCTCGCCGAAGTCACGATCGTCAGCCCACTCGAAGTCGCCTCACCCTATGACACGCTGGCGCCGGCGATCGCACAGATGGAGGCGTTGACCGCCCAGATCGTTTCGACGCTGGGCGATGACGCCCGGGCCCGTATCGAGAGAATCGAGAAAGTGCGGCACGCCAATGCGGTGACGCTCGACAGCGATGCGGAAGGCCAGACGGTTGGCCCCCGAAAAACAGCTGGACCACGCAAGACACCTGGACCCAAAGCAGCAAAGCAGGACGACAAGGCATGACCCAAACCTTATCCAAGCTGGCCCTACCCAAGCGAGACGAAGCCTTCCGTGCCGGCGAGACGGCGCTGCTGCTCGTCGACATGCAGCGCATCTGGCTGGAGCCGGGCGCAGACCCCTCGCATCCGGAGCGCGGCCCAGACCATTATTTCTACCGGCAGACAGCCTTGCAGACGATCCCCAACCAGGAGCGCCTGCTGGCGGCGGCGCGGGCCAATGGCGTCGAGGTGCTGCACACCATCATACAGAGCCTGACCGAAGATGGCCGCGACCGTTCGCTCGACCACAAGCTGACGCCGATCCATGTCGCGCCCAGGCTGCCCGAAGGCCTGCCGGTTGCATCGCTGGCGCCGGTCGGCGACGAGATCATGCTCCCGAAGACCTCGTCCGGCATCTTCAACTCGACCAATGTCGACTACCTCCTGAAAAACCTTGGCATCCGCTACCTCGTCGTGGTCGGCGTGCTGACCGACCAGTGCGTCGACATGACGGTGCGCGACGGAGCCGACCGTGGCTATCTCGTCACCTGCGTGTCGGATGCCTGCGCCACCATCACCCAGCAACGTCACGACATCGCGCTGAAGGCCTTCGGCGGCTATTGCTGGGTCACGGACACCGACACCGTCGTCGACCGCTTCAACGCCCTGGGAAAAACGGCATGACATCGACCGTCGAGCCCCTCGTTGCCGTCGTCACGACAGACCTCTCCGCCATTACGCGGGGCCGCTTCGTTACTGAAGGCAAGTTGCAAAAAACCGCCGCGACCGGTGTCGGCTGGCTGCAGGCCAATCTGTCGATGACGCCGTTCAATTCGATCGTCGATCCCAACCCCTGGGGCTCGTCGGGGGACCTTCGGCTGATCCCCGATCTCAAGGCACGCTTCCGCACCGAACGGACGGGATCGGCGACCCCGTTCGACATGGTGGCCGGCGACATCGTCGAGCTCGACGGCAGCCCGTGGCTCGGCTGCACGCGGACCATGCTCCGGGACGCGCTGGCGGAATTGAAGGCTGCGACCGGCCTTTCCGTCATCGCCGCCTTCGAGCACGAATTCCACATTGCCGATGGCAGCTTCGCGCCGGCGCATTCGATGTCCTTTGCGGCGCTGCGCCGCACCGACCCGTTCGCCCCCAATCTGATGGCGGCGCTGGAGGAGGCAGGCGTCGGCCCCGAAGTCGTCATCGCCGAATTCGGCAATGAACAATTCGAAGTGACGCACGAGCCGGCCGATGCGCTGACGGCAGCCGATCGCGCCGTCGCCATCCGCGAAATCACGCGCGAAGTGGCGCGCAATGCCGGCTGGCGCGCGAGCTTCGCGCCCAAGATCGCCCCCAATGCCGTCGGCAACGGCGTGCACATTCATTTCAGCTTCGTCGACGAAGACGGCAAGCCGGCGACTTACGATGCGGCGCGGCCCGGCGGCCTCTCCGCCAAGGCCGGCGCCTTCTGTGCCGGCGTGCTGCGCCATCTGCCTGGGATGACCGCCATGACGGCGTCGAGCGTATCATCCTTCTATCGCCTCAAGCCGCACAGCTGGAGTTCGTCCTACACCTGGCTCGCCGACCGTGACCGCGAGGCGTCGCTGCGCATTTGCCCGACGGTGACGATCGGCGGACGCGATCCGGCACGGCAGTACAATGTCGAGTACCGGGCGGCCGACGCCACCGGCAATCCTTATTTGTCGCTGGCCGCGATCATCCGCGCCGGGCTGGAAGGGCTGAAGGCGGATCTTCCCTCGCCGCCGCTGGTCACCGGCGACCCGACGCTGATGAGCGAGGCGGAACGGGCAAAGCTTGGCCTGGTGCGGCTGCCCGAAACGTTGCCGGCGGCGCTGGACGCGCTTCTGGCCGACAAGACCGTCACGGGATGGTTCGCCCCGATCTTCATCGAGACCTTCGTCGGGCTGAAGCAGCATGAAGCCGAGCGCCTGGCCGGCCTCGATCCGGCCGCCATCTGCGATCTCTACCGGACGCTCTATTGATGACCGCACGGAGTGAAAGGAACACGCCCGCTCAAGGAGACTGGCCCGACGCCGTCGAGGTTCTCAACGAGCACGGCCGCTGCGACATCGTGCTGCTGTGCGAGCATGCGTCCAACCACATGCCGGCCGAATATCGGCAGCTGGGGCTCGATGCCAGCCACCTGCGGCGCCACATCGCCTGGGACATCGGCGCCTCGGAGGTGACGCGCCTGTTGTCGGCGCGGCTCGATGCGCCGGCCTTCCTCAGCGGCTATTCCCGGCTGCTGATCGACCTCAACCGGCCGCTGGACAGCCCGGGCAGCATCCCCCTGCTGTCGGAGGACACCGACATTCCCGGTAATGCCGGTATCGACGCGGCGGAACGGGACCGACGCGCCAAGATCATGTTTTCGCCGTTCCATGACCGGGTGACCGCACATCTCGACCGACGGGCGGCCGAGGGCAGGCCGACGCGAATCGTGACGATCCATTCCTTCACGCCGGTCTTCCTTGGCGTCGCAAGACCATGGCATGCGGGCGTGCTGCATGACCATGCCGCCGATCTCGCCGCAGCGATCCTTTCGGGCCTGCGCGCCGACGCGTCGCTCAACGTCGCGGCCAACGTGCCCTATGTGATCAGCCGCGACGCCGACTACGCCGTGCCCATCCATGGCGATGATCGCGGCATCCCTGCTGTCCTCATCGAGATAAGGCAGGACCTGCTGTCGACACGGTCCGGCATCGAGGAATGGGCGGACCGGCTGGCGGCGGCGCTGCCCGCCCGCGAGACGGAGACAACTTCGTGAAGAATCTCGCGGCTCACGCCAGCCACTCCTTGATCGCCGGGCGAGCGAGAACGGCACGCATGCGGTCCTCGGCGTCGGCGACAGCCAGTGTCATCGGGGCACGGGTCGGACCGCAATCGACGCCGATGACGCGGAACGCCGCCTTCATGCCCGGCAGCACACCGGTTTCCAGCAGTGCCTCGACGAAATCCTGCGACACCATCTGCAGCGCCTTCGCCTGGCGCAGATCGCCGCCGCGAACGGCCTGATCAATCGCCACGTAGAGCCTGCCGAGCAGATTGTAGGTAGTTCCGATACCACCCTCGGTGCCGAGCATGCCGGCGGCGGCATAGATCTCATCGAAGCCGTAGTAGAACAGCTTCTGCGGCTGCCGCTTGCGCAGCAGGGAATATTTGAACAGGTCGGTGGAGGTGAACTTGATGCCGACGACATTGCTGAGATCGAGCAGCCGGACCAGCAGGGGAAGCGGCAGCGGCCGGCCGGTGCGCAAGGGGATTTCATAGACGATAAGCGGCAGGTCGGTCGCCGCCGCCAGCGCCTGGTAGTAGCCGAAGACTTCTTCGTCGGAGAACGGGTAGGAATGCGGCGGCAACGCCGACAGCGCGTGATAGCCGAGCTTGCGCGCCTGCCGCGCCAGACAGATGGAATCACGCAGGTTCGGCATGCCGACATGGGCGATCAGCTTGACGCCACTTGAGACCGCGCCGGCGAAGACCACCTCTTGCTGCGCCAACAATTCGTCCACCGTCAGCAGGCCGGATTCGCCGCTGCTGCCACCGACATAGAGGCCTGCCAGACCCTGGCGCAGCACATAATCGTTGATGTTGCGCTGCCGTTGCGGATCGAACTCGCCGGCATCGCTCAGTCCGGTCATCAGGGCGGCATACATACCCGCCAATTGCTTGGTCATTGGGATCCTCGGTTTTCCAGATTTGTCATGATGTGGCTTCGCCAGCGTGGTGGCAGGCGACGAGATGCTGGCCGGTGCCGGCGGAGCCGAAATCGCGCCGTGCCGGATCGACCTTGGTGCAGATCTCGGTCGCCAGGGGGCAGCGCGGATGGAAATGGCAGCCGGGCGGCGGCTTCGACGGATCCGGCACGCCACCGCCGAGCACGATGCGGCGGCGTGTGCCCCCCGCCTTGGGATCGGGCTCCGGGATCGCCGACAACAGCGCGCGCGTATAGGGATGCAGTGGTGCGCCGAACACCGCTTTCGTGGTGCCGATCTCGACGATGCGGCCGAGATACATCACCGCGACGCGGTCGCTGAGATAGCGGATCATCGACAGATCGTGCCCGACGAACAGATAGGTCAGGCCGAGGCGCGGCTTGAGGTCGTCGAGCAAATTGACGATCTGCGCCTGGATCGAGACGTCGAGTGCCGAGATCGGCTCGTCGGCGATGATGAATTTCGGATTGGCGGCAAGCGCGCGGGCAATGCCGACGCGCTGGCGCTGGCCGCCGGAGAGTTCGAACGGATAGCGGTTGCGCAGCGCTTCCCGGAGACCCACCAGCGCCAGCAATTCGCTGACACGGGCATCGCGCGAGGCGCGGGTGCCGATCTTCTGCGCACGCAACCCTTCGCCGATAATGCGGCCGACGGTCATGCGCGGGTTGAGCGAACCGAACGGGTTCTGGAAAACCATCTGCATGTCGCGGCGGCGCTGCTTCAGCTCCTCGCCTGTCGCGCCCGCATAATTCCTGCCCTCGAAGACAATGCTGCCGGCGCTGGGGCGCTCAAGGCCCAGCACGGCGCGGCCGGTCGTCGATTTGCCGCAGCCGCTTTCGCCGACCAGCGCCAGCGTCTCGCCGCGCATCACCTCGAAGCTGACGCCGTCGACGGCATGCACCGCGCCGACCTGCCGCCTGAGCACGCCGCGCCGGATCGGAAAATGCACCTTGAGATCGGTGACGGTGAGCAGCGCTTCCTGCTTCGGTGCCGTCACGGCCGGCTTGTCAGCGGCGCCGGCGCCCGTGCGCGGCCCCCGTTCCACCTCCCGCCAGCGCCAGCAGGCGACGGTCTGATCGGCACCGGCAGCTTCCAGCGGCGGCCTTGCCTGGCGGCAGCGCGCCTCGGCATGGTCGCAGCGCGGCGCGAAGGCGCAGAAGGTCGGCGCCAGCGTGACATTGGGCGGCGCGCCCTTGATCGGCACCAGCCTGGTGTTGGCCGCCGTCAGCGACGGGATCGAGTTCAACAGGCCGATCGTATAGGGATGCTTGGTTGCCGAAAACAAATCGCCGACCGGCGCGCTTTCGACGATCGAGCCGGCATACATCACCGCGACGCGATCGACGAAGCCGGCGACGAGGCTGAGGTCGTGGCTGATCCAGATGATTGCCATGCCGAGCTGCTTCTGCAGGCGCACGACCAACTCGACGATCTGCGCCTGGATGGTGACGTCGAGCGCGGTCGTCGGCTCGTCGGCGATCAGGATCGACGGTTTGCACACCAGCGCCATGGCGATGCCGATGCGCTGCAACTGGCCGCCCGAGAACTGGTGCGGAAAGGCGCGCATGCGCTGCGGCGCGTTGGCGATGCCGACCAGCGCCAGCATGTCGAGAGCCTGGCGTTCGGGCTCGGCGTCGTTCAGGCCCTGGTGCTCGCGCAGCGCCTCGGTCAGTTGCAGGCCGATGGTCAGCACCGGATTCAGCGACGACATCGGATCCTGGAAGATCATGGCGATGTCGCGGCCGCGTATCTGGCGCAGCTCTCTATCGGGCATGGCCAGGAGATCGCGGCCACGAAACAGCGCCCGGCCCGCGGTGACGCGGCCGGGCGGCTTGCGGATCAGGCCCATCAGCGTCTGCACGGTGACCGATTTACCGGAGCCGCTCTCGCCGACGATCGCCAGCGACTCGCCCTCGGCAAGGTCGAAGGAGACGTCGTTGACGGCATAGACGGAATTGCCGCTCGGGCCAAATTCGACGCTCAGCCCCTGCACCGAAAGCACCGCCTGCTGCCCGATCCCCTTCGCGGCCCTGCCGACGGCAAGCGTGTCGGCGCCGATCATTTGCCACCCATGATGTGCTGCGGGTCGAGCGCATCGCGCAGGCCGTCGCCGACGAAGTTGATGCTGAGTACGGCCATGGCGATCATCGCGCCGGGCGGGATCCACATCCAGGGCTGGCTCTCCAGGATCGACAGCGTGCGGGCGTCGCGCAGCATGTTGCCCCAACTGGCGGCCGGCGCCTGCGCGCCAAGGCCGAGGAAGGAGAGCGAAGCTTCGAGCAGTATGACGGTCGCCACGTCGAGCGTGATCGCCACCAGGATTGGGCTGAGCATATTGGGCAGGATGTGTTCTAGGATGATGACCGGGGGCGAGGTGCCGAGCGAGCGCGCGGCCAGGATGAATTCCTGGTTGCGCAAGGCCAGGATCTCACCACGCGTCAGGCGGGCGATGGAAGGCCAGCTGAGCAGTCCGATCACCACCATGGTGTTGAAGATGCTGGGCCCGACGACCGCGACGAAGGCAATGATGATGACCAGGCGCGGGAAGGTCAGCACCATGTCGATCAGGCCCATCAGCAGGAGGTCCACCTTGCCGCCGAAATAGCCGGCGACGCAGCCGATGAAGATGCCGATCGCCGCCGAGATCGCCACGGCGACGAAGCCGACCGTCAGCGATATGCGGCCGCCATAGAGGATGCGGGCGAAGATGTCGCGGCCGGTGCCGTCCGTGCCCAGCCAGTGCATGCCGCCAGGCGGCTGGTTGTGACCTCTGAGATCGATTTCGTTGGGGCCGTAATGGGCGATCAGCGGCGCCAGCACGCAGGCGAGCACGATAATGGCGAGCATGATCAGGCCGAGCGTTGCCAGGCGGTGGTTGAGGAAGCGGCGCGCCGCCTCGCCCCACAGGCCGCGCGATGCGCCGGCGGCGATCGTCATGTCGAGGGCGGCGTCAGTCATAGCTCACCCTGGGGTCGAGCACGCTGTAGGCGAGGTCGGTGCCGAGATTGGCCAGCATGACGATGATGGCGGTGATCAGCACGTAGCCCATGATCACGGGACTATCCCTGTTCACCACGGAATCGATGAACATCAGGCCGATGCCTGGCCACTGGAAAATGGTCTCGATCACCACCGAGCCGCCGAACAGCGTCGGCAGCGCCAGGCCGAAGACGGTAACCAGCGGGATCAGCGCGTTGCGCAGGCCGTGGCGCAACGTGATGGTGCGGGGCTTGAGGCCCTTGGCCTTGGCGGTGCGCATATAGCTCTGGTTCAGCACTTCGAGCATGCCGGCGCGGGCATAGCGCATGAAGATCGCGGCACGGAACAACGCAAGTGCGGCTGCGGGCAGGACGAGGTGCCTGAGATTGTCGAGGAGCGAGAAGTTTTCACCAGCCGTGGAAATGCCCGACGACGGCAGCCAGCGCAGCTCCAGGGCAAAGACGTAGACGAGCAGCAGTCCCATGAAGAAGTCCGGGATCGAGACGCCGACAAAGCCGGCAAGCGTCAGCGAATAGTCGGTGAGCTTGTATTGCCTGAGCGCCGAGATCACGCCCAGCGTGGTGCCGATGACGAAAGCGACGAGCAGTGCGACGCCCATCAGTTCCAGCGTCATCGGCAACCGCTCGACGATGATGTCGCCGACACTGCGGCCATTGACGAAGGAGCGGCCGAGATTGCCGTGCAGGATCTGGCCGATCCAGTGGAGGTACTGGATGTAGACCGGCTGGTCGAGGCCGAGTTCGCCGCGCCGCATGGCAATCAGTTCCTCGCTCGACGGCGCCTCCGCCGTGATCATCGCCAGCACCGCGTCACCCGGCATGGCATGCGCGATGGCGAAGACGATCACGGTGACGCCGAACAGCACCGGGATGCTGAGCAAGAGTTTGCGCAGGAGATAGCTGAGCACCGGCCTCTCCTATGGCTGAAGGCGGTTTTGAGACAACGGATCGGGAGGCTCGGTCAGAGCCCCACGACCGGCAAGGCTATCCGCGGCTATTTCGCCACCTCCCATTTCTCGACTTCGTTGTAGACGGGGTGGTTGAAGATCACGAGCGGCTGTTGCTTGAAGTGCTGGGCGAGGCCGACGATGCGGTTGTTGAAGGCGAGCGGCCGCACCTCGTTCCAAAGCCAGGCCTTGGGCAGGTCCTGGTTGAGGATGCGCGAGGCCTCCTGATAGCTCGCGGCGCGTGTGGCGCGGTCGTTTGACTCCAGACCCTTGTTGAACAGCTCATCGACCTTGGGGTTGCAGTAGCCCATGGCGAGCGGCTTGGCGCCGCAGACCACCAGGGGCGAGCCGAGCGAGGGGTCGAGCCCCATGCCTTGCGCGAAGAAGCCCATCTGGAAGCTGCCGTCGGCATAGACCTGGTTGATCGCCGCCGGATCGAGCAGGCGCGGCTGGATGTTGACGCCGACGGCGGCCAGATAACTCTGGATGGCGGTGACGGTGTCGACGTTCATCTGGTCGGAATAGTAGTAGATGAAATCGACCGGCTGGCTCGCATCCCAGCCCGCGTCGGTAAGCAACTGCTTGGCCTTGTCGGGATTGTAGTCGTAGGGTTCGAGGTCCTTGGCGCGCGCCCAATCCTGCGGGAACAGCGTGTTCAACAGTTCGCCGGCGCCCTGCTTGACGGTGTCGATGATCGCCTTGCGGTCGATGGCATAGAGCATCGCCTGGCGCACGCGCACATCGGCGAAGCGCTTGTTCTCCAGATTGAACTGCAGATAGGTCGGCAAGCCGGCGGAGAATTTCGGCAGCACCGTCAGATAGTCGAGCTTCTGCAGGCGGGGCAGTTCGGAGATCGGCACGCCGCCGCCCTCATAGGACATGGCGTCGACCTCCTGCGTCTCGAGCGCGGCGATAATCGGCGGCACGTCCTTGTAGATCTGGTAGATGATGCGGTCGAGCTTGGGCGCGCCGAGGAAATAGTCGGGATTGCGGTCGACCTCGACATACTGGTCGCTCTCATACTTCTTCCAGATAAACGGGCCGGTGCCGACCCGATTGACCCAGAACGCATTGCCCTTGACGTCGGCGGGCGCGACCTTGCCCAGGATGTGCTCGGGAAAGATGCTGATGGCGATGAGCTGCAGCTCGACCCAGAGCGGCTTGGCGCTGTCGAGTTCGATCTGCACGGTCGCGTCGTCCAACGCCTTCACCCCGGCAAGCGAGGTGGCCGAGCCATCCTGGAAGGCCTTGTATCCGGCCACGGCGGAAAGCTTCTGCGCCCAGGGCGAACCAACCTTCGGATTGGCGTAGAGATTGAGGCTGAACACCACGTCCTTGGCGGTGAAAGGCGTGCCGTCATGCCATTTGGCACCATGGCGCAGGTTGAAGACATAGGTCTTGCCGCCGTCCGCCGTCTTCCAGCTCTCGGCCAGCATCGGCTGCACGCCGTCGCCCGTCCATTTGATGTGGACGAGGCCCTGCAGCACGGTCTCGTCGAGCCGATGGCCGCAGGTGGTGTGCAGCGTGCCCATCTCGATGCAGCCGGTACGCATGGCGGAGCGGAACGTGCCGCCTCCTTCGGCCTTCACGGCACCCGCAGCAAGCATGAGCGCCAGCGCCGGCAAAAGGCTGATCAGAAATCGTCTCATGGAATTCTCCTCCCTTGGATTGTCTCGGCCGGTCGTGGCTGACGTCTGAGCGCGCTTTCTCGCGGTCGTTTGGTCGCGGTTTGGCGTCCGGTCGCTCATTGCAAGCAGCGACCTCCTCCTACCCTTCGGTCGCGCCAAGCCCCAGCGATCCACAACTCCTTGCCCTGTGCTCGCTTGCGGTGACTGGTCTAATAGCTTAAAAGGTACACCATGCACAATATGCCGGTTCGAAAAAAATTGTCCGATGAAGTCCGCCTCCGCCTGGAGGCGATGATCCGGGACGAGGTCTATCCGGTCGGCGCTTCGCTGCCGTCCGAGCGCGAGTTGATGTCGATGTTCGATGTCGGGCGCCCCTCGGTGCGCGAGGCGTTGTTTGCGCTGGAAAAGATGGGCCTCGTGCGCATCAACAGCGGCGAGCGGCCCAAGGTGACGCGACCGACGCCGAAGAACATGCTGGAGCAGCTGACGGGCACCGCGCATCTTTTGATGGACCAGCCGGACGGCATCGGTCATTTCGAGCAGTTGCGGCTGTTTCTCGAAGTCTCGATCGCGCGCCATGCCGCGGAGGTGGCGACACGTTCACAGATCGACGCGCTGGCGGCGGCGCTTGCCGAAAATGAACGCGCCATTTCACGCGCCCGCGCTTTCGCCCTCACCGACGTCGCCTTTCACCGCGTGCTGACCGCGATCCCCGGCAATCCGATTTTTCTCGCCGCGCACGAGGCGCTGGTGGAATGGCTGATCAACCAGCGCATCCACATGGCCAATACCGAGCTCGAAAACCGCATCAGCTTCGCCGGGCACAAAAACGTGTTCGAAGCTATCGAACGGCACGATCCCGAAGCCGCTGGCCAAGCGATGCGGGAGCATCTGGAAAACGCCCGGCGCAAGTTCAATCCGGGCCAGTCGAAACCCGACTAATAGAAAGATCGCGGCTATCTACGCCGCGTGAAACGTCGGGGCCATCTCGTCTAGAGCGATGGCCCCATCAGGATACGGCTGCCGTCGCTGAACCGGGATAGACGGAACCTGTGAAGGTTGTGTCCAGCCTCGTTGCCCTGGATCAAGTCGGACAGGACGCGGCCCATGCCGGGCCCTATGCCGAAGCCATGGCCACTCATCCCGGTCGCGATGACGAGACCCGGAACCGCTGCGGCGCGATCGACCACCGGCACGACATCCGGCATCGCATCGATCATGCCGGCCCAGCTTGCCCTGAGCGGCACCGCCTCGAATTGCGGGAAGAGCTCCTTGAACCCACGATCGATGGCGTGAAGCGCCCTGGGCTCCGGCACAGGATTGAGAACGCGCATCCGTTCGAACGGGCTTTGCTTGTCGGCATCCCATTTGCGCGGGGTAGACCAGCTGTCGGGATATGCACGAGGCGCCGCCGGCAGGTAGCGCGTACCGAAAGGGTTCGCCTTCAGGGCGGGCAGATATTTCGGTGCGTGACGCAATGCATCCGGCCCGACATAGAGCAGGTGGCTGCCTCCCGCCGCCAGCGTGTATCCACCGTCCTTTCTACGCCGGAAGGCGATGCGTTCGTCCGCGGCGGCGCCAGCATGGATTTCCGGCATCGGCGCGGTCGCCGCGACGGTCGTGCGGACACTGAGCTGCGGGATCGAGACGCCATGCGCGCGCAGGAACAGCGACGTCCAGGCACCGCTGGCGACAAGCACGTTCGACGTGGCGATGCGGCCTTTTTCGGTCCAGACCCCGCTGATACGCCCCGCGGAGATATCGAGCATGCGTGCCGCACAGTTCTCGATGATGGTGACACCCTGGCGAGCGGCCAGGCGGGCAAGGGCCGGCACGGCGACCCAGGGCTCGGCGCGCATGTCCGACGGCGTGGTCATGGCACCCTTGAAGGAGCGAGACATGGCTGGGATCAGCTTGGCGGTCTCGCCTTGGTCGAGGAGACGCGTGTCGACGCCATGGGCCTCTGCGACCTTCAGGAACTTGGCGAAATCAGCCATTTCCTTGTCGGTGCGCGCAAGATAGGTCACGCCGGTCTGCGTCAGGCCTATGTCCTCGCCGCACTCCTCGGCCAGTTGGCGCCAGAGACGCTGCGCTTCGATGACGATGGGCAGTTCGTCCGCGTCGCGGCCCTGCTGGCGGATCCAGCCCCAATTGCGCGAGGACTGTTCCGCGGCGATGCGCCCCTTCTCCAGCAAAGTCACCGGTATGTTGCGCCGGGCCAGGAACAAGGCCGCGGTCACGCCGATGATGCCACCGCCGACAATGACCACATCCGACGTCTTCGGCAGCGGCGCCTGAAACTGGACCGGACTGGCCTCGGTGAAAGGGAAGATCGTCAAAGGATTATCCTTGTTCATAAGCGTGGCCCGACGCCGATGGCTGGTCATGGTGGCGCGAAAGTCGCAAGCCAAGCACGACGTGCGTCAACGAGCACTACACGACCGGTCTCGAAAATTTGCATGCCAGCTCGATGAAATTGTTGACCACCCGTCGAGGCCGCTTCTCGTCGCCGCGGCCAGGCTTCGAGAACTGAGCCGCGGCCGCCAGTCCATGCCGTGGCGAAATTGGATGATGGTTCAGCTTTCCAACTCTCGAAGCGCCGTCAGATCGATCTCGGTGATGTGCCAGCGGCCGAGATTCGCCGTGTAGAGTTTGTCGCCCTTGAAGGCGATGTTGGTGGGATGCGCCAGTGTGGTGGCCGCCGGGTCCTCGATCAGCACTTCGAGGCCTCGGTCCGGCCGCCAGCGATAGATGCGGCTTGGCTCGTAGCACGAGATGAACAGCGCGCCGTCAGAGGCGAAGGCGAGCCCATCGGGAACATTGTGCACGCCTTCGACGACGACTTTTCGCGGCCCTGCCGTGCCGTCGGCGAGGATCGGCACATGGCTGATGCAGGGCGCGTCGCTCTCCACGACATAGAGGCCGTTACCATCAGGCGCCATGGCCATGCCGTTGGCGAAGGACATCGCCTCCCGGCACCACAGGCCACCCTCGCCGGTCTTGAGGTCGTAGCGGAAGATGCCCGAACGACTGTCTTCGCCGACGCTGTCAGACACGTAGAGCCAGCCCCTGGCCTCATCGACGATCGGATAGTTCGGCACGCGGATGCCGGACGGCGCGAAGCGCTCCATGCGACCTGTCGCGGCGTCCCGGCGGAAGATCGCGGCATGCCTGAGATCGCAGGCAAAGCAGTTGCCCGCGCTATCGAAGGCGATGCCGAGCAGAAAGCCATCCGTGCCGCCCATGCGCTCGACCGAACCGCCGTCGGCGGCCAGCCGCAGGAGGTCACCTGTCTCGGTGCCGCACCAGATCGAGCCATCCCGGTGGACCGCCACGCCCTCAGGATGCGCGACGCGCGGGCTGGTGAAGATGCCGTCGAAGAAGACGCGCGCGGCCGACATGTCGAGCAACGGCTTTGGCATGGATTAGCTCCTTGCGGTGAACAACCTCTGCTGTGCAGCTATGCAGCGCTCGACCATGACGCGGTCCGCGGCGAGGATTTCCGCGATCAGCGCGCCGCGCTCCTTGGCACTGACGAATTCCAGGCGGCGCAAGCCGAGCGGATCGATGCGATTGCGCAGGACGGCGAGCGTATCGCTGGAAGGCAGCGGGACCTCGCGGCAATCGGCATCGAAGGTCACCGCAAATCCGGTGGCGTCGCGGATCTGCGGCTGCGTGGTACCAGGCATTGTCTCGATGACGATCAATTCCCGGGATATCTGGTCGAGCCGGAAGATGCAGAGGTCGGTGAAGACCAGCGCCTTGCCGGTGCGATAGCCCATCGGCTCGCGCTCGGCCGGCGTCAGCAGCCCGCGTGCGGAACTGGCGATCTCGACCCCCTCGACCAGCGACTGGGCCGAATGGCGGGGAACGTAGAGCAAATAGTCGCGATGCATGTTGGCGACATCGGCCATGCCGCCCTGCCCCGGCAGCCGGATCAGTCCGCCGCTTGGCTTGCGCAGCGCGATGGTGTTGACGCGGCCGCGCCGGTCGACCTGGGCTGCGCCGACGATCTCATGCGTCACGGCACCGGCCTGGTAGTAGGTCGAATAAGTATCGTCGCCGCCTGCATGCGCCGCCGCCGTCTCGCAATCAAGGCTTTCGATCAGCGACAGGATCATCGGGCTCGGCGCGATGTCGAGATGGCCGCAACTCATCGTCGCGATGATCATGTCCGGCGCGTGCGTTGCCTTGGCCAGCCGGTAGGCGACATTGGCGAGCGGCGAGACGGCGCCGGCACTGGCGAAGCTTTCATTGTCGAGTTCGGCCGCGATTCTTGCGGCGATGATCTCGTCGACGGATGCTTTCCTGTCGCCATGCACGAGACCAGGCATCGCGAGGACAGTCTCGGCGCTGACTTTCGCAGCTTGTTGGAGCGGCTCCGGCACGCCTTCCGGGGGCATGCGCAGATTGTCCGCCAGGGCTGCGTCCTTGGCCGCGAACGCCTCCGACAATGCCGGATAGTCCGTGACGTAGAATGGCAGGCAGGATGCCGGATGAGCGCCGCCCGGCGCCAGCGCTATGGCCGAGACCTGATTGCGGGTGAGGATGCTCTGGCGGCCGTCCTGCCGCAGCGCCCCGACCGGAACAATTTCCTCGACCGTGACCAGCACCTTGCGGGCAGCGCCGGCCATGGCGAAGTCCAGGGCACGCGGGCCGATGATCTGCACATTGCCGCTTTCGTCGGCGCGCTGGGCATGGACGACGAATGTATCGAGCCGCAGCGGCGGGATAAATCCGGTATCTGTTCCGGTCACCGGATCAGGCTTGGCGCTCGCGCCCGGCACGCGCGCCAGCATGTCCGATCCCAGTGGCAGTTGGAACGGCATTGACGGCAGGTTCTGCTGCGCCGCCCGCAGCGCCTGGATCATGGCGAGTGCCGTCCAGTCGCGAACAGGGATTGCGCCGGCCTCGGCGGCCGCGCGGAACCTCGGCGGCAGCCCAAATATGTCGAGACTGGAAAAGCAGAGATCGATTTTCGCAACGGCATTTGCTTCGAGCAGCAGTTCAAGCGGCAAGCCGCCAGCCCAGCAGACGTAGTGCAAGTCCTTGACGCCGGAACGCGCGACAGCGCGCAGCAAGGCGATCGGCAGCCGGGCGAAATGGTGGCCGCCGACGCCAAGCGAGTCACCCTGGCCGACCATCGCGGCCAATCCCTCGACATCGGTGAGGCGCGGCCGGTTCGGTTTGACCAGGGACGTCTCGGAACTGTTCCTCATAGCGCGGATGCCTCGATGCGGTAGCGGGTCACGAACGGCTTTTCGGGCGAGAATTCCAGCGCCGTCGCAATGCCGGATCGCGCGATCGGATTGTCGGCCAGGGCGGTTGCAGGGCCGAGGCCGAAGGGCGAGCAGATCGGCTCGATGCCGATGGCGACATGACGCCCATTCCAAGGGGCGGCCTTGCGGCCGCGATTGGAGTACCACAGCAGGAGGCTCGGGAAATGCGCCTTTTGCCAGGAGAGTTTTACGCGATAGCCCTCCGCGTGGTTGGCAAGCGCCGCGGTGCCGTCCAGCCCTTCGATCTGCAGCAATTCCTCGGTATCGGCGGTGAGCGGCAATCGCGAGGCGTCGGCCGTGCCGCCGGCGCGCGCGGGCACGCTGGTGAGGTCGGTGAAGGATTTGCCGCGGGCGAACAGTTCCGCGCCGGGTTCGACATCGTGTGGATAGGTGCGGCCTTCATCGAAGCTGCCGAGTTCCAGTGAGGCGGCACCTGTCTCGAACGGGAGCCGGAATACTGGATGCAGGCCGATCGGCAGGCGGCAGGCGCGGCGGACGACGATCCTGAACTCGATGTCGATGGCCGCCGCCGACGGATCGGGCGTCACTGTCCGTTCAACGCGCTCGACCGGGCTTGCCTGGGGATAGGTCAGCTCCAGCGACAACGACCCACTGCCGCTGGCCCGCCAGGTCCAGTCATGGTTGGAGCCGTGGCCATGGACCTCCTCCTCCGATTC
This sequence comes from Mesorhizobium sp. M8A.F.Ca.ET.021.01.1.1, assembly GCF_003998025.1. NCBI lineage: Bacteria > Pseudomonadati > Pseudomonadota > Alphaproteobacteria > Hyphomicrobiales > Phyllobacteriaceae > Mesorhizobium > Mesorhizobium sp. M8A.F.Ca.ET.021.01.1.1. The sequence continues at coordinate 3,387 of NZ_RZSJ01000033.1, read as the reverse complement.
CGGCGAACCCATCACGCGCGCCCAGTTCCCGGGCCATCCCTCGGCAGGCACCGAATAACCGAAGGGCACGCAGGGCCATTCGCCGCGCAGTTTGCGCAGGATGCCTGGCAGCGCCTCCGTGCCGGGTTCGTTCGACCACGGCGCGATGTGCATCGGCGAGACCTGCCTGCCGTCCTGCAGAATGAAAGTAACCGGCGCCAGCATGGCGCCGAGCCGCTGCACGGTCAGCGCGCCGTGCGCCCAACCCAGTCCGCGATAGTCGTCGCCGCCCTTCACGGCCCGGCCTTCTTCACCTTCGCGATGCTCCTCTCGGCGAACTCCCTGACGCGCCGCTGGCCGATCTCGCCGCGGTAGAGGCCGCCTAATATGTCGCGCTCCATGGCGAGACCGGCAGCCAGATCGCCCGCCACGGCATGCGCCGTCAGCCTCTTCAACCCTTCGATCGCGGCGGCGGGTTCGGCGGCGATCATTCCGGCCAGTTCCAGCGCGCGCGGCATCAACCTGTCGACGTCGACGATCTCGTTGACCAGGCCGGCAGTGACGAATTCGGACGCCGGCACGATCGCGCCGGTCATCAGCAGAAAATTGGCGCGGTTGCGGCCGAGCTTGGCGACGCTGCGCTGCGTGCCGCCGCCGCCGGGGATCAGCCCGAGCTTGATCTCCGGCAGGCCGAGCTTGGCGAACTGGTTGGCGATGACGATGTCGCAGCACAGCACCAGTTCCATGCCGCCGCCCAGCGCAAAGCCGTTGACCGCCGCGGTCACCGGCTTTGCATTGTTCTCGATCGCCGCGTACATGCGCGTGCCGGCGGCCTGGAAAATGTCGAACTCCGGGCCGGTCTGCGCGGCATATTCCTTGATGTCGGCGCCGGCCATGAAGCCGCGCCCCTCGCCGGTCACCACGATCGCACCGACGCCCTCGTCGCCGGACAGCGCCTCGAAGGCTTCGGTGATCTCACCTTGCATCAGCCGGTTCATGGCGTTGAGCTGGTCGGCCCGGCGGAAAGTGACGACCGCGACGCGGCTTGATATTTCAACCGTGAGTGTCTGGTAGGCGCGCATCGTCAGGCCGCATCCACGGTCATGTCGCCGGATGCTTCCAGCGCTGCGATCTCATCCTTCGAGAGACCGAACTCGGCCAGGATCTCGCGGCCATGCTGGCCGACCAGCGGCGCGGGCCGCTCGATGGTCGCCGGCGTCTCGCTCATCTTCACCGCCGGTGCCACCACCCGCACCTTGCCGCCGCGCGGATGATCGTAGCTGGTGATCATGCCCATATGCGTGACCTGCGGATCCTCGGCCGCGCGGCGGATGTCCTTCACCTCCGCGCACCAGATGTCGGCTGCCAGCAGCCGCGCCAACAGATCCTGCGTGCCAAACTTTTTGGTCTCGGCATTGACCTTTTCGAACACCTCGTCGCGCTTGTCGAACAGGGTCTTAAGATCGTCGTAGACGGCAAGCTGTGGCGCCCGCAGCACCTCGTACAGCGTCTTGAACGGGCTCATGGCGATCGAGATGTAGCCGCCGTCGCTGGTCTCGTAGATGCCGAAGGGCGCCTGCATGCCGGGATGGCCGATGCCGGAATTCGGCCGCACGAAATCCTCGCCGAGATTGAGCACGGCGACATATTCCTGGTTGAGATGCGCCAAAAGACCGGCCAGCAGATTGACCTCGATCTTCTGGCCTTTGCCGGTCTTCTCGCGATAATAGAGCGCCGACAGGATGCCATAGACCATGTTCATGGCGCCGATCTGGTCGGCGAGGCCCGCGCCGGCGGGAACCGGAGCCTGGTCGCCGCGGCCGGTGTTGGCGATCAGCCCAGCCAACCCCTGGATCAGCATGTCCTGACCGGGGCGCTCGACATAGGGTCCCTCCTCGCCATAACCCGAACCGGAGCAGTAGATGATGCGCGGATTGACCGCCTTGAAGTCCTCATAGCCATAGCCGAGCTTGGCCAGCACGCCGGGACGGAAATTCTGCACCACGACATCGGCGCTCTTCGCCATCTCCATGATGATGGCATGCACCTTGCGGCTCTTCAGGTTCAGCGCGATCGAGCGCTTGTTGCGGTTCCAGGCGAGGAAGTTCGGGCTCTCCGAGCCGCCCACCCATTTGGCGAAGAATGTCATGCCACGGAACATGTCGCCGGCGCCGGCGCGCTCGACCTTGATGACATCGGCGCCCATGTCGCCCAGCAGTTGCGTGGCGAACGGCCCCTGCAGCAGATGGCTGAAATCGAGGATGCGGACGCCTTCGAGGGCCTTGTTCATGTCATGTCTCTTCGTGTTTCAAAGCAGTTCGGGAACGTAGCGCGGGGCGGCGGTCAGGCCGCCATCGACGCGCAGGTCGGTGCCGGTGGTGAAGCCGGCTGCATCGGAGGCGAGATAGACGGCGGCTTCGGCAACCTCGGACGGCTCGCCTATGCGGCCGAGCGGATGCATCTTGACCCAGGCCTTGGCGAGGTTGCCGCCAATCTCCTTGATCAGCTTGTCGTTCATCGGCGTGTTGATGGTGCCCGGCGAGATCGAATTGACGCGGATGTTCATCGGGCCGAACTCGACCGCCATCTGGCGCGTCATCGCCATCACCGCGCCCTTAGCGCCGGCATAGGCGGTCCAGCCATCCAGCCCGATATGGCCCTGGGCCGAGGCCATGTTGATGATCGAACCTGATTTCTGCGCGATCATGTGCGGCAGCGCGTGTTTGCAGCCGCGAAACACGCTGGTCAGGTTGACCGACATCAGCCGGTGCCATTGTTCGTCGGTCATCTCGTGCACCGGCATGCCGCCAATGGCGATGGCGGCATTGTTGACCAGAATGTCGAGGTGCCCGGTCTTCTTGACGGCACTGTCGATGAGCCCCGAGATATCGGCCTCCTGCGACACATCGCAATGCACATAATCGGCACGGCGGCCGGCCGCGCGCAGCGCGGCGGCGAAATCCTCGCCTGCTTTGTCGGCGATGTCACCGATGAAGACATGCGCGCCTTCGCGCGCCATCGCCTCGGCAATCGCGTGGCCTATGCCGTCGGCCGCACCAGTGATGACGGCGGTTTTTGCTTCGAGACGAGCCATGTCAGCCTCCGTTCGCACGCCGGCGCTTCGCCTCGTCGAAGGCGACCGCAGCGATGATGATCATGCCGGTGATGACCAGCTGCCACTCGGTCGGCAGACCAAGCCCGCGCAGGCCATTGGACAGAAACTGGAGGATCAGCACGCCGAGCGCCATGCCGGTCAGGCTGCCGATGCCGCCGGCGAGGCTGACCCCGCCGAGCACCGTTGCCGCGACGACCTGGAATTCGAAATTGAGTCCGGCCGTGTGCTGCGCCGAGCCGACGCGCGCCGCCAGGATGATGCCGGCAACCGTCGCCAACAGCGAACTGATGATG
>NZ_RZSJ01000339.1:0-6554 GCF_003998025.1 Mesorhizobium sp. M8A.F.Ca.ET.021.01.1.1 | reverse complement strand
CAGAGCGTCTTCGATGGCAGCGATGGCCGCCTGATCCTGCTCGACACGCTGGACGCCGGACATGTCGAGGGCAGGCTGTGCGCGGCCCGTCTCGACTGGCTCGACGAGAAGCTGCAGGAAGCGCGCGACCGGCCGGCTTTCCTCTTCATGCACCACCCGCCGTTCCGGATCCACATGCCGGTGCTTGACGAGGTCAGGCTCGCCGACGCCGATGCCTTGCATGACATTCTCCGGCGCCACAGCAATGTCGGCCACATCTTCGCCGGCCATGTTCACAGGCTGATCGCCGGCAGCTGGCGCGGCATACCAGTCAGCACGCTGCGCAGCACCAACCACCAGAGCGCACTGGATTTTTCGGACAGCTGGCGGCTGGGCCATGAGCCGCCAGCCTATGCTGTCATCTTCATCGATGCGGATGGGGTGGTGGTACATTTCCACGATTTTGGGGCCGGCCAGCCCGAGCCGGTCAAGGGTCCTTGACGAGGCGGCTTTCGCCGCCGCCGAGGTGGGTCTCCCACACATGGTCCGAGATCAGCCGCCGGTACTCCCGGGTCATGACCAGTTTTCTGTGCGAGGCGCCGCCGATGTGAAAAAAAGCGCCGCCCAGCATGCGATGGTCCGCCTCTACCCCACCATAGTCGAGATCGGCTGCCGTCTTCTGTGCATCCGAAACATCGTTCTCAGCAAGCCCGCGATACAGCAGCGTCCAGTTTCCGCCGCCGGTGTCCATTCCGCTGACAAAACGCGGTGTGAAGTCCAGGTCCAGTCCTTGCACGGCGCTGAAGCGGAAGAAGCAGAACCCAGCCCACATGAACCAGGCTTCAGGGTCCGCTTGCGCTGGGCGCTTTGAGCCGTAGACGACTTTTCCCTCCATCATTGCGGGAATGTCCACGCGGGCGATCGGAAAGCAGTCGTGATCCAGAAATCCGAAAAGCTCCGGCCGCAATGGCCGAACGACGTTGTGGAAGATCCAGTTCATGGAAATCCCGTGCGACCGGTTGGGATGGCCTTCCCGATTCCGAGGCAAACCGAAATAAGTGACTTTTCGCTCCCGGCAGATGTCCGCAATACGCACCCTGGCTGATCGATCGGATGAATTGTCAACGACGACCAGCGTCATTCCCGAGGAATACAAATGCCAGGCGCGGGTGAGCGCATCGATGACCCAGGGCGTATTGAAGGCAATGACAAAGCAGAAGCGCTGGGAGCCGGTTTGCCGCAACTCCTCGGCGAATTTCAGGCCTTCGGGAATGCCGCGCGCGCGAAAATCACGCTCAATCAATGCGTTGCGAAAAGCCTTGACCTTTCTGACAGGCCAGTTGTGGTTCAGCAGATCAACAAGGCCCTTGGCCGGCTTCCAGCTCATGCAAACTTCGCCATTGCTCCAAAATCGGATGCCTGCTCATAAGACGAAGCCCATCTTCCCACAACCCTGGTCTTGAACCGCGAGAATTCGCGACCACCGGCTGGTCCGTACACGCATGCTGTATTTCAACCTGATCTGGTCGCGGCCGCTATCAATCGCGACATCGTAGCGCTAAAACGCCATCCGGGCTCTGCACGGGGTTGATATGTTTGTTGCGATCTTTCGCGCATTGCGCGCCATTCCCTTCATTGCTGCAAGTATTGCGCCGTAAAGCAGATAGCCCAGGACCTGGTGGCGCATTGCCGAGTATGACAGGGCCATCGGCGTCAGGAATCGCTTGGCGGTTCCCTCCACCACCCCGCGGCGCGCCGCGATGCGCCTGGCGAGCGCCTCATGCGACTGCGTGTAGGCCTCTGGATCGCCCGTCGTGCCGGACGCGTATTTGTCTTTCAGACGCCTGCTGAAGCGATTGGCGAACAAGGCCGAGCCGGTGATGCCGTGGATCATCGCGATCGGCTCCTGGCCGACGCTGCCGGACACCGGCACGATCAGTTCGCGGGCCGGATGCTCCGGTACCAGCGACGCGATCAAGCGGCCGAATTCGCGCGGTGTCTGGGCTTCGAGCAGGACCGAGGTCTGCAATTTGACGCCGAACCGCTTCTGCACGGCAAGCACCAAAGTCTCCGCCATCAGCGAATCGCCGCCGAGATCGAAGAAATTGTCGTCGAAGCCGACTGCCGGTACGCCCAACTCCGTGGCGAAGATGCCGGCAATCGCATGGGCCGGGCCATCGCCTGGCACTGCCACAGGTCCAACCCGTTGTTGCACGTTCATCGGAAGCCCCTAACCGATGCATGTTCACTGCCAACGCTTTTACGCAGGGTAACGGCTCCTAACAAGTATCCTGTGCGCCATGGGACGGGACGCACGCGCGCCGCCATTGCGTGCAGTCTCGTCACGGCAATGTGGAATTACGCGTTTTGCCGGCTCTCCACCGGCTTTTTCTGCTGTGCTGGACGCATTGTGAAAGTGCTGCAAAAACACGCAGATTTTGGACATTAGTCTTGACAGAAATACAGATGTTCAATACCCGTCAGGCAATTGAACAAGCCTGCATTATGGGAGGAATGAGCGGTATGGCTTCCAATGTTTCGTTGACGGGCCTTGCTCGCGATCTCGAGGAACGCGGCAAATCGGGCAAGCCGATCCGCATCGGCCTGATCGGGTCGGGCGAGATGGGAACCGACATCGTCACCCGTGTCGCCCACATGTCGGGCATCGAGATCGGGGCGATCTCCGAGCTGAACCTGCCTGCCGCCAGCAAGGCGGTGGACATTGCCTTCCAGGAAACCGGCCATGCGCGCGAAGTGTCGAACGCTTCGGCGATGACGGCTGCCATGGAAGCCGGCAAGGTGGCGGTCACCAATGACGCCAGCCTGGTCATCAACAATGATCTTATCGACGTCGTCATCGATGCCACCGGCGTTCCCGCCGTCGGCGCCGAGATCGGTTTGCGCGCCATGGAGCATGGCAAGCATCTGGTGATGATGAATGTCGAGGCCGACGTCACAATCGGCGCCTATCTGAAGAGCGAAGCCGACCGGCTCGGCGTCACCTATTCGCTGGGCGCCGGCGACGAGCCGTCCTCCTGCATGGAGCTGATCGAATTCGTCTCGGCGATGGGCCATCCGATCGTCGCCGCCGGCAAGGGCAAGAACAATCCGCTCAACATCGACGCCACGCCGCCCGCCTATGAGGAAGAGGCCAGGCGCCGGCACATGAACGTGCGCATGCTGGTCGAGTTCGTCGACGGCTCGAAGACCATGGTCGAGATGGCGGCGATCGCCAATGCCACCGGACTGGTGCCGGACAAGGCTGGCATGCATGGCCCTGCGGCGACGCTTGGCGAGTTGAACAAGGTCCTGGTGCCGCAGAAGGATGGCGGCGTGCTGTCCAGGGTCGGCGTCGTCGACTATTCGATCGGCAAGGGCGTCGCGCCGGGCGTCTTCGTCGTCGCCGACATGTCCCACCCGCGCATCTCGGAGCGCATGGAAGACCTGAAGATGGGCAAGGGCCCGTACTTCACCTTCCACCGCCCCTATCACCTGACTTCGCTCGAAGTGCCTCTGACCTGCGCCCGCGTCGTGCTCTACGGCAAGGCCGACATGGTGCCGCTGGCCAAGCCGGTGGCCGAAGTGGCCGCGGTTGCCAAGAAGGACATGCAGCCGGGCGAGAAGCTCGATGCGATCGGCGAATATTGCTATCGCGCCTGGATCATGACGGCGCCGGAAGCGCATGCCGTCAGGGCCATTCCCTGCGGCCTGCTGCAGGGCGGTTCGGTGACGGCGCCGATCAAGAAGGGTGAGTTGATCACCTACGCCAATGCCACCCCGGCTCCGGGCTCCAAGATCGCCGAACTGCGCGCCCGCCAGGACAAGCTCGTCTACGGAACCGTGGAGGCGTGATCATGGCCGGAGCCAGCAAAGCCGTCGCGGACAGCCGCGCCAACCTGCCTTTCGTCTATCGCCAGTACAGCGCCGAGCAGTTGAAGCAGGTGCTCTACAAGATGTACCTCATCCGCCGCTTTGAAGAGGGCGCGGAGGAAAGCTACACGCGCGGCCTCATCCACGGCACCATGCATCTATCGATCGGCCAGGAGGCCAGCGCCATGGGCATCTGCATGCCGCTTGGCGAGGATGACCAGATCACCTCGACGCATCGAGGCCATGGCCATTGCATCGCCAAGGGCGCGGAAGTGAAGCGCATGTTCGCCGAGTTCTTCGGCAAGACCACGGGCTACTGCAAGGGCCGCGGCGGTTCGATGCACATCGCCGATGTCGCCAAGGGCAATCTCGGCGCCAACGGCATTGTCGGCGGCGGCATTCCGATCGCGGTTGGCGCCGCGCTGTCCTCCAAGATGATGAAGACCGGCAAGGTGGTCGTCTCCTTCTTCGGCGACGGCGCCAACAATGAGGGCGCCTTCCACGAGGCGCTCAACATGGCGGCGGTCTGGAAGCTGCCTGTCATTTTCGTCTGCGAGAACAATGGCTACGGCATGTCGACATCGACGGCCCGGTCGACCGCGGTCAAGAACATCGCCGACCGTGCCGCCGCCTATTCGATGCCTGGCGTCATCGTCAACGGCAACATCTTCTCCGAGGTCGCCGAGGCTTCGTACAAGGCGGTCGAGCGGGCACGCGCGGGCGAGGGGCCGACGCTGATCGAGTCCAAGACCTACCGCCATCGCGGTCACTCCAAGAGCGACCGCAACCGCTACCGCACCAAGGAAGAGATCGAGGACTGGATGTCGAACCGCGACCCGATCACGCTGTTCGAGAACGAGTTGCGGGAATTCGGTTTCATCGACGACAAGGGCATCGAAGCCATCCGCGACGCGGTGGCGCAAGAGATCGCCGACGGCATCGAGTTCGCCAAGGCGAGCCCCTCGCCCGACGTCAGCGAGACCGGAAATTACGTGTATACGGAGCAGGCGTGATGGACGCGATGGTGCGTGAACTGAGCTACGCCCAGGCGATCCAGGAAGCTATGGCGATCGCCATGGACATGGACGAGCGCGTCTTCCTGATGGGCGAGGATATCGGCGTCTATGGCGGCGCCTTCCAGGTCACTGGCGACCTGGTCGATCGTTACGGCGCGGACCGGGTGCTGGACACGCCAATCTCGGAACTGGGTGGTGCTGGCGTCGCAGTCGGCGCTGCCGTCACCGGCATGCGGCCGATCTTCGAATTCCAGTTTTCGGATTTCGCCACGCTCGCCATGGAGCAGATCGTCAACCAGGCCGCCAAGATGCGCTTCATGCTGGGCGGCGAGGTTTCAGTGCCTGTCGTCATGCGCTTCCCTGCCGGCTCCGGCACGGGGGCCGCCGCGCAGCACAGCCAGAGCCTGGAAGCCTGGCTCGGCCATGTGCCGGGACTGAAGGTCATCCAGCCGGCGACACCCTATGATGCCAAGGGCATGCTTCTGGCTGCTGTCGCCGATCCCGATCCGGTCATGATCTTCGAGCACAAGCTGCTCTACAAGATGAAGGGGCCGGTGCCGGAAGGCTATTACACCGTGCCGATCGGCAAGGCCGACATCCGCCGCGAGGGCCGCGACCTCACCATCGTCGCCACCTCGATCATGGTGCAGAAGGCGCTTGACGCCGCCGCCACGCTGGAGGCCGAAGGCATCGACGTCGAAGTCGTCGACCTCCGGACCATCCGGCCGATGGACAAGCAGACCGTCATCGACAGCGTCAAGAAGACGTCGCGGCTGATGTGCGTCTACGAAGCCGTCAAGACGCTGGGCATCGGCGCCGAGGTCAGCGCCATGATCGCCGAGAGCGAGGCGTTCGATTATCTCGATGCGCCGATCGTGCGACTGGGCGGCGCGGAAACGCCGATCCCCTACAATCCGGAGCTGGAAAAGGCCACGGTGCCGCAGGTTCCCGACATCATCATCGCCGCGCGCGACCTCGTGAAAGGGGTTCGCTGAGACATGCCGACCGAAGTCATTCTTCCCAAGGTCGACATGGACATGGCGACCGGACAGATTTCGCGCTGGTTCGCCGAGGAAGGCGCTCAGGTCAAGAAGGGCGACGTGCTGTTCGAGATCGAGACCGACAAGGCCGCGATGGAGATCGATGCGCCTGCCAGTGGCGTGCTTCGCGACGTGACCGGCAAGGAAGGCTTCGATATTCCGGTCGGCGCGCCGGTCGCCTGGATCTATGCCGACGGCGAGGCTTATGGGACCAAGCAGGACGCGGCGCCAGTCTCCCCCCTCGCGACGAAGCACGATGTCCTTTCAACTGCCGGGAGCGAGGCGCCCCCCTCCGCCCTGCCGGGCATCTCCCCCACAAGGGGGGAGATCGGCCAATCGCCGTCGGGCGCACGCGCGACACCGTTGGCTCGCCGCTTGGCGCGCGAGGCGGGTCTCACCCTTTCAGCCATATCAGGCACCGGCCCGCATGGCCGTGTGGTCAAGGCGGACATCGATGCGGCGATTGCGAAGGGCGGCGCCAGGGAGGCTCCGGCGGTCGCTCCCGAAGCTCCTGCCGCATCTGCGCCGGCAGTAAAGGCGATGTCGGACGATCAGGTGCTGAAGCTGTTCGAGCAAGGCTCTTATGAACTCGTCCCGCACGACAATATGCGCAAGACCATCGCGCGGCGCCTGGTCGAGGCCAAGACCA
>NZ_RZSJ01000338.1:0-6580 GCF_003998025.1 Mesorhizobium sp. M8A.F.Ca.ET.021.01.1.1 | reverse complement strand
TGTGAGATCCGCGCCCGTCGCCGACCATTCGGCGATCGGCTTGAGGGCCATCGACACCATCCACAGGATCGGCATCAGCGTGACGGCCATCGCCGCGAGGATCGCGGCGTAGCGGAATATCTCGAAGGGGACGGAACGCTTCATCTGGCTGCTTTTGCTGGTGGCGTCGGTTGAGGAGGGGGAAGAGCTTTCGCCCCTCCCCCTCCGGATCTGATCCAGGGAGACGGATCAGCTGATCGGATCGAGAACGGTCGGCCAGGCCTCCTTGTTGGTCCTGATGGCTTCGAGCAATTTGTCCTCGCCGATGCGCCGGGCGATCTTCTTCCACTCGGTTTCGGTGTCGGCCATCGCCTGCTCCGGTGTCTTGGCCTTGGTCAGCGAGGCCATGAGGTTTTCGTCCAGCGCGTTGTGGAAGGCGGTGGCGCCGGGATAGTTGATGGTCGGCACCGTTCGGGCGACCGTCTCGCGCACCACGTCCATGTGGTAGGCATGATAGGTCTGGCGCACCAGCGGATCGGAGAAATCCGAAAGCCGGAACGGATCGAGATAGCCGCCGGGGTTGGCGCTCATCCAGGCATAGATGCGCGCCGAGCCCAGCCATTGCAGCAGGAGATAGGCGACCTCCTGGTTCTTCGACTGCGACGAGACCATGCCGGTCAGCGAGAACCAGAGCACCGAGCGGCTGATCAGCTTGCCGTCGATCTCGCGGCCGGGTGGCAGCATCGTGCCGATCTTGCCGGTGACCTTGGAGTCCTTGTTGCCGGCATTGTCGAGGAATTTCGGCAGGTTGGAGAAGGCGCAGGTCATCGCCGCGCCGCCCTTGGCGAAACTGCCGTACTGCTCCGGCCAGCCCCACGAGATCGCATCCGGCGAATGATGGGCGAGCGATTCGACATATTCGTTGGTGGCCGCGATGCCGTGTTCGGAATTGATCAGCGGCTTGCCGTCATCGCCGAACAGGAACTGGTTGGGCGAGGCCATCGACACATAGCGCTGGTACCAGTTGGTGTAGCCCCAGCCCTGGTTGCGCAGGTCGGTGGAGCCGAACAGACCCTTGTCCGGGCGCTGGAAGAAGGCCGCGATATCGCCGTGCTGCTTCCAGGTTTTCGGCGGCACCAGATCGTAGCCGTATTTGTCCTTGAAGGCCTTCTTCTCGGCTTTGTCGCCGAACAGGTCGGTGCGGTAGACCCAGGTCTGGAAGTCGCCGTCCAGCGACACGCCGTAGTTCGAGCCGCGATATTTGTTGAGCAGCGACACGCCCTTGGCGCCGTCGACATAGCCGGTCTTGGGATCGTCCCATTCGGGCTTGTACTGGGCGACGAAGTCGTCGAGCTTGGCGATGCCGCCGGTCTCGGCGAGATCACCAAGGCGGTTCCACTCGGTCGAATAGATGTCATAGGCTCCACCCTTGGTGGAGATGTCCTGCATGGTCTTGGTGAATTCCTGGCCATTCGGCAGACCGACGATCTCGATCGGGATGCCGGTCTCCTTTTCCCAGAGCTCCTTGATCGATGGCGCGCCGGCCGGGAAAGGCTGGGTGAGCTGGCCGATTGAGCCGTCCGAGAGGCCAAGCACGATCTTGGCCGGTGCCTTGCCGGCGCCCTTCAGCGCCTTGGCGGCCTCGACGGCACGGCCCTCGGGCGTGTCGGGGCCGTATTGATAACGCTCGGCGCCGTCGAAGCCGGTCGGCCCGCCGATCATGCCGGGCGCCAGTGCATCGGCTGCAAAAGCGCGGCCGGGACGAATGAATTGCGGTGCGATACCGGTCGCGGCGACGAACACCGCGGCCTTTCCTCCGGACGCCAACAATCGGCGCCGCGAGATGCGGATCAGATCAGACATTGGAATTCCTCCCTCAGGGCCAACGTTTCCTCCACGAGCCCATGAGGGATATTGACGGCAGTATCGGAAGGCTGTCAACATCATAAATGATCAAAATACCTCACAACATCGCAACGAGGCGGGGGAATGCGTCATACCGGAGTTCATACACCTCTCCAGATGCCTCGATTTGATGGGAAATGTGTTTTCCCTTCCCGGCACGATCGCCCCGGGCGACTTGATTTAGCCTGGCGGCTTGCGCATCGGCCAAGGCCGGATACATCATTTCCCATCAGAATCGCGGATAGCGAGGCGTTGGCAGCATCGGGCCGGCAGCCCGCATTGCGTGATCCTGATGCATTGAGGAGATGAAAGACGGTGCGTTCCACCCTGACTGACATAGCCCGGGAAGCCGGCGTCTCCGCCGCCACCGTCGACCGTGTGCTCAACAACCGCCCCGGCGTGCGGGCGCGTACACGCGAGATCGTGCTCGAAATGGCGCAGCGCCTCGGCTACATCGCCGAGAGCCCGAACGGCGCGCCGCCCAGGCCCCTGCCCGGCGAGATCATCCGGCTCGACTTCGCCCTGCCGGCGGGCACGAATTCGTTCATCAAGATGCTGCACCGCCACATCGAGGCGCAGGCCTCGGCGCGCCCCGATCTCGACGTCCACATCGCCACCATAGAGGGCTTCAATCCCGACCGGCTCGCCCGCCTGCTGCAGGATCTGCGCGGCCAGACGCAAGGCGTCGGCGTCATCGCGCTCGACCATCCGACGGTGCGCGAGGCGATCCGCTCGCTGTCGGCCAACGACGTCAAGGTGGTGACCATCGCCTCCGACATCCTGCATGTGCCGAGAGTCGCCTATATCGGCATCGACAACCGCGCTGCCGGGCGGCTGGCCGGCTATCTGCTCAACCGTTTCATGGGGTCTGGACGCCCCGGCAAGGTGGCACTGTTCGCCGGCTCGCTGTCCTATCGCGGCCATGAGGAACGCGAGATGGGATTCCGGCACATATTGACGGAAGAGTCACCCAACCTGCAGATCGTCGAGATGCGCGAAATGCTCGACGACCGCGAAAAGGCCTATTCGGAGGCGTCAGCCCTTCTGGAGCGGCACCCGGACCTTGCCGCGATCTACAATGTCGGCGCCGGCAACACCGGCATCGCGCGCGCGCTCAAGGAGCGCGGCCGCGCGCGATCCATGGTTTTCCTCGGCCATGAGGCGACGGACGGCACCAAGGAATTGCTGCTCGACGGCACGCTCGACGCGGTCATCGACCAGAACCCGCGCGTCGAGGCCCGCGAGGCGCTCAACATCCTGACCCATGCCGTCCGGGGGCTGCCCTATGAATTGCACCAGCCGAGGCTGCAGGTGATCTTCAAGGAGAACATCCCGGAGATTTGATATCCTCGGACGAACGGGACAGCGCCGCGAACGCGCGCTGCCCCGATCACTCCGGCTTACTGGACAGCGGCGACTTCCGCCGCGGCGGCGTCGACAAAGCTCTTGTCGATCCATTTGCCGTAATCGATCGAGCCTTTCAAAAGCCCGGCGCTGGCCATGAATTTTTCCTCGCCCTTCAGGGCCTCGATCGCATCGTCGGTGAGTTTCGGGTCCTGGTGAAACGCCCCATCGGCATAAGTCTTGCGCACCGATTTTTCCGACGACTTGGTCGCCTCCACGAAGGTCTTGATCGTCTCATCGGGATGAGCGTCGGCCCAGCGCGAAATCTCGATATCGACCTTCAGCAGGCGCTTGATCAGATCGGGATATTTCGCCGCGAAGGCGCCGTTGACCGAGATGACATTGGGCACGTTCCATTCCGGATGGGTGCCGGTGTCGAAGAGGATGCGGGCCTCGCTGGTATCGACCAGCTTGGCCGCCGTCGAATCCGTCTCGACGATGGCGTCGATGTCGCCGCGCAGCAGTGCCGGGCCGGATGCCTCGAAAGGCAGGTTCAGACCCTCGACATCATTCGTCGTCAGGCCGACGCTGTTCAACGCCTTGCTGAAATTTGAATGCCGCACCGTGCCGGTAAGATAGGCGACCTTCTTGCCCTTGAGGTCCTGCAATGTCTTCAGCGGAGAATCGGTCTTGACGACGATGTAGGAGCCGCCTGTCCTGACATAGCTCGACAGGCCGATCAGCTTGACGTCGGCGCCGGAGGCGGCGACACGCAGCGCCGGGTTGTTGCCGGTGTAGGTGAACTCGATCGCTCCGGTCGCCAGCGCCGTCGTTGCCTCCGAGCCGCCATTAAAGGTCACCAGTTCGACCTTGATGCCGTCCTTGGCGAATTCCTTTTCCCACCAGCCATCCTTCTGGGCGAGGATGAATTTGAGATGCCCGGGCGCGGTGCTGCCGATGCGGATGACATCGGGCTTGTCCTGCGCGAAGGCCGGCATGCCGCCAAGGCCTATGACGACGGCAATGGCGCCCTTGAGGAGCAGCCGGCGAAATCCATCGAATGCGATGCTGGTCATGGAAAAATCCTTCCTGATTGGTATGAATGGATGGCTTAAATGAGCGAAGACTCGGACTGCCCCTTCCAGGCCGTGGCCCAGCGCTCGAACCAGACGAGCAGGTAGTTGACGGTCAGCCCGATGACGGTGAGCGTCAGGATGCCGGCATACATGTCGGCCGTTTCCATCATCAGCTGCGAGTTCTGGATGAGGAAACCGAGGCCGGATTTGGCCGCCAGCATCTCGGCGCCGATGACCGCGAACAGCGAGGATTTGACCGCCAGCCGCGCGCCGGCGACGATCGAGGGAATGCTCGCCGGCAGGATGACTTTTCGAAACAGGTCGAAGTCGGACGTACCCATCGAGCGTGCCGCCTTGATAAGCAGCGGATCGACCGACTTGACCCCGCTGATAGTGTTGACGAGGAGAAAGAACACCGAGGAGTAGAAGGTGATCGCCACCTTCGATTCCTCGCCAATGCCGAGCAACAGGATGAACACCGGCAGCAGCGCGAATTGCGAGGTGTTGCGCAGCGTCTGCACCAGAAGATCGCTGACCTTCTCGAACAGCGCATAGCGGCCCATCAAGAGGCCGAGCGGTATGGCCACCACCACACCGAGCGCAAAGCCGATCGCGGCGCGCTGCAAGCTGATGCCGATATGTTCGACCAGCACGCCCGAGGCGAGCAACGCCCACCAGGCGATCAGCACCTCGCTCAATGGCGGGAAGAAGATGCGGTTCAGCCAGCCGAGCCGCGGCGCGATCTCCCAGGCGAGAAAGAACAGGCCGAGCAGCGGCAAGCCATAGAGGAAGGTGCCGGCGTGCGCTCCCTTCCCGCGAACCTTGGCACCTGCGGCGACACCGCGCGTCTTGATCGCCTGGGCTTTCACGGAAACCGCAGCCTCGCCGGCAGCGCTGCGAAAGCCGATGGCGGGGCCGAGCTTTTCGGTCAGATAGGCCATGGGTCTAGCTCCTCAATGGCTGAAGGCCGGCGACAGCGTCCAGTCCTTCTGCGCCTTGTTGACCTCGTCGCGCAGCACGTCCCAGACGCGGGCGCGATACAGGTTGAATTCGGTGCTGGCGCGGATATCGCCGTCGCGTGGCCTTGGCAGGTCGATATCGATGATCTCCTTCACCGCGCCGGGCCGCGCCGTCATCACCACCACGCGGTCGGCCAGGAAGATCGCCTCGTCGATCGAGTGGGTGACGAAGATGACAGTGGTCTTGATCTTGCCCCAGATGCGCAACAGCTCGCCCTGCAGCAGCTCACGCGTCTGCTGGTCGAGCGCGGCGAAGGGCTCGTCCATCAACAGCACTTCCGGATTGCTGGCCAAGGCGCGCGCGATCGCCACGCGCTGCTGCATGCCGCCGGACAGCTGATTGGGAAAACGGTCCTCGAAGCCGGCAAGGCCGAACAGCGACAACAAATGCCGGGCCGTCGCCGTCCGCTCGGCCTTGGCGACGCCGCGCACTTCCAGCGCATATTCGATGTTTGCCAGTGCCGTGCGCCAGGGAAACAGCGCATATTGCTGGAAGACATAGCCGGTCTTCGGATCAGGCTTTGTAATCCGCATGCCGTCGAGCTGGACCTCGCCACCCGTCGCCTGCGTCAGCCCGCCGATGATGTCGAGCAGCACCGACTTGCCCGAACCACTCGGACCGACCAGCGTGATGAACTCACCCTTGCGGATGGCAAGATCGACCCCGTCGAGGACGGTGACGCGGTCGCTTGCCTCGCCGTCGACAGTGACGAACTGCCCCGGCTTGAGCTGGAAGGTCTTGCTGATGTCGTTGACGACGATGCGGTCCATGGTCCCTCGCCTCCTATTGCGCCACGCGGATGCGGTGCGTCGGGTCGAACTGGGAGCCGCCGGCCTTGCCGCGCGCCCAGCCGAGCGCGCGGGCATAGCTGCCGAACAGAACACGTTCCTCGACCTCCACCTCAGTGATGCCGGTCGGCCCTTCGGCGAACTCGGCCACGTAAAGCGCGTCGGTCGGGCAATAGATTTCGCAGAGGAAGCAGGTCTGGCAGTCGTCCTGGCGTGCGATGACGGGGGCGCCATGCTCGGTCGCGTCGAAGACATTGGTCGGGCATACCTTGACGCATATGTCGCATTCCACGCAGCGCGTGGCCGAGACGATCTCGATCATGATGCCAACTCCGCCGGCCGCTCAGGCGTCCCTTCGATGCGGAACGCGTCGACACCGGTGATGATCAGCCGATGCGCCAAGGCTGGGCTCTTGCCCGGCAGATCGGTGCGGCGGTGCATGCCGCGGCTCTCGGTGCGGTGCAATGC
>NZ_RZSJ01000337.1:0-6582 GCF_003998025.1 Mesorhizobium sp. M8A.F.Ca.ET.021.01.1.1 | reverse complement strand
GCCCATGGTCCGGCAACGCTTCGACCGCGGCCTTCAGCAATGGCGCAAATCTTTCGGGTTGCCGCCAGTCGTAGATGCCGGCGAGCGGCTTCCAAACGGCAAAGCCGGCGCGCTGCATCGATTGATTGAAGCCGGCGGCCACGGCAGCGATTGCCGCGATCTTCGGTGCGACGGCGGCATCGCCAAGCGCCGGAGCGCCGCGCAGCACCGGCCTGCCGGCGGCGTCGGGAAAATACGCCCGCAGCCATCCGCGCACGACGGGCAGGAAATGCACGTGCTGATGACCATCGATGAAGTCGGGCTTGCGGCCGAGCGCCTCGACGAACCGACTGTACTGCGCGTCGAGTTCGGCATGGACATCGCGCTTGTCGATCCGGCCGCGCAAGACCGGCAGGGCGAGCGAACGAAGCGGCGGCAGCCGGCCCTCGGGCGCCAGGCTCGACTTGCCTGTGACGGCCGGCTGATCCGTAAGTGTCAGGTGCAGCCCGATCGCCGCATGGCCGCACAACGGCCTGATACGCGCCGCCGCCCCGGCCCATTCCGGAAAACTGGTCATGCAGCTGGTGCCGGTCAGCCGTCGCCGGTCGAGCAGGTCTAGAATTCCGGCGCAAACCCCTGGCGCCAGGCCGTAGTCGTCGGCGATCAGGCGAATGCGCCGCGTCATATGCCGGACGCGCCTGGCGGCCTGTCCGAGACGTCGCTGCGCACGACATCGCGCACGATGTAGACCGGCCGGTCCTTGCTCTCCGACAGCGTGACCCAGACATATTCGCCGATCAAACCAAGCAAGGTCAGGTTGAGGCCACCCAGCAGGACGACGGCGACCATCAGGCTGGGATAGCCAGGCACGGCGATGCCGTAGAACATCACTTCGAAGAACACCTTGGCGCCGTAAACGATGCCCGCCAGCGCCGCCAGCATGCCGCTCAGGCTGATGATGCGCAGCGGGATGACGGAAAACGACGTAAAGCCTTCCAGCGAAAAGGCGATCAGGTTGAGCCGGCTCCATTTCGACGTGCCGACAGCCCGGTTTTCCGGCGAATAGGGTATGGCTTTCTGGCGGAAGCCTGCCCAGGCGAACAGGCCCTTGTTGAAGCGCCGCTTGTCGCGCAGGCTGGTCAGCGCGCGCGCGACGGTACCGCGCATGACGCGAAAATCTCCCGCGTTCTCGGGGATATCGAAACGCTGGCTGCTGTTGATCAGGCTATAGAACAGCTTCGCCAGCTGGCTGCGCCGCCAGCTGGCCTCGCGCCGGTCGTTCTGGGCGTAGACGACGTCGATATCGGGATGCTTCACCAACTCGGCAATCATCTGCAGGCTGATGTCCATGGAATGCTGCAGGTCCGAATCCATGATCAGCACCATGTCGCCGCGCGACTGGTCGAGGCCGGCGAGCACCGCGACCTCCTTGCCGAAATTGCGGCTGAGGCGAACGATCTCCCAGGAGCCCGACAGCGCCAGCGAAAACCGTTCGGCGCCATCGTCGCGACTGCCGTCGTCGACCAGAATCTTGTGGACGGCCATGCCGAAACGGCTTGATACCGCTTCCTCGAGCCTGTCGAGCAGCGCGGCAAAGGCCGACGCCGATTGCGCCTCGTTGAAGAAGGGCGCCACGATATCGAGTTTCTGACGCAACTCAGCCATGTGCGACGGGTCCGACATTCGCCATCTTTTCGCTCGCCTTGGCCCAGAACCACCAGATCAGCGGACAGACGATGAAGGTGACCGCGAGCGGCCGGAACCAGGGGAAGAAGAAATCATGCATGTGGCGCTCGACGCCCGTCAAACCTGTGACGAACAATACCATCGACAGCACCGAAGCCAGGACGCCGCCACGCTCGTCCCGCCACAGTGTGGCGATAGCGAGGCCGGCAGGCACCGCGATCATGGCGTAGGTATTTGGCTCGACGCGCGGATTGAAGACGCACATGTAGAAGGCGGCCGTCAGGAAGATGGCCAGTCCCGCCATTCCAGGCTGGAGCTTGCGGTCGAACCAGAGAACGGTCGATAGCGTAAGCAATGCCACGACGACACGCACGATCGTGGCGGCGAATTCAGGCATGGGTAGGCCTGCCGACGTGAAAGGCGCCGTGAAGTCGGTGGGCACAAAATGGCCGGACTTGTCGACCGCCATGGAGGTCAGCATGCTGGCGAAATCACCGTACTGCTCGTTGAGGTAGCCGGCAGGTGCGAAAGCATATGGAATGGCGAGCACGAACAGCACCGCCAGCACGAGCACGGGTATCAGCCGCAGGCGCAGGGCTCCCACCAACAAAAGCATGATGATCGCGGTCGGTTTGGCAATGATGGCGACCGATGCCCAGAAGAAGGTCTCGGCGCGCCGCCCTTCGAGCGCCGACAGGGTCAGGAGCCAGCAGGCGCCGGTCAGGAGGATCGTCGCCTGGCCGTTGCGGATCGCACCCAGCGCCATCGGCAAGGCAAGGAAGAGCCCGAAGGAAAGCAGCCACGTCAATTCCCCGCCACCGAGCTTGCGCACCTGGCGCATCGCGGCGAAGGTGAGCACCGCAAACCCCAGTACGTGCCACACCAGTCCGCCCAGATGCGGACCGAGCTTCAGCACCGGAACATAGAGCGCGGCAAAGGCCGGCGCGTAGAGATAGCCCATCTCGGACTGGAGATTGTACAGTGGCTGGCCGCTGAGGAACGCCTCGCTGCCAAATCCGTAGGCCTGCATCACCGTGCGCGTGTAGGGCGACCATAGCACCATCCCGAGGACGACCAGGAATGCCCCGACCCACAGGCTCAGCCCCAAACGGTCGAAAACCGGCTTGGAAATCGTCATCAATACACCCCGCACGCCATTGGGGGGAGACGCCTTAGCCTGGCGTCGTCCCGGCATTCGATGGCGGCGGCATATCACGGACAAAGCGGCGCGGCATAGGGGGGTCGATGGCGCAAGCGGCGATCCGGCCGGTCCGATGGCAGCCGGACACGTGAATGTGTCGACCATCGAGAGCAAGGTCACCGTTTCAAGGCCGGATGAAAACCTTGCCGTTGGGCTTGGCCAGTTCCGCCGGCAAGCGCGCCATTGTCTCGGCCAGCGGAATGACCGCCGTCACGTCGGTCGACCAGCGTCCATCGGAAAACCGCTTCTGCGCCTCGAGAATCGCCGGACCACGGCGATCGCGGAACTGACGCATCCATTCGCTCAGCCAGAAGCCCTCGATGTGCTTGTGCTGGAAGATCAACTGGCCGGGCTCGCGGATGACCGTGGCCTCGGGATCGAGCCGGCCGTAGATGATCCAGCGCGCCCGTTTAGGCATCGCATTGAAGATCGCCGAAGCCAGCGGCCCGGTGACCGCATCGAGGAAGATGCGCGGCTGTTCGGCCTTCATCACCTCGCGCAGGGTGGTCTCGAAATCCGGCGCCTTTTCGTTGAGGACACGCGCCGCGCCAAGCTCTTTCAGCAGCGCGATCTGCTCGTCGCGGCGCACGGTGACAACAGGCCGGAACCCCTCCTCCCTGGCCAGGCCGATGATCAGCTTGCAGAGCTGGCTGGCGCCTGCGGTCATGATGAAGGCCTTCTCGCCTTCCTGTTTGACGATGTCGAACATGGCGATCGCGGTCAGCGGATTGACGATCATCGCGGCGCCATCCTCGTCGCGCACCGTATCGAGGAGCGGAATGCAGGCCGCCGCCTCGGCGACCGCATATTCAGCCCACGAGCCCCAATTGCTGAGACCGGTGGCGAAGGCGACCCGCTTGCCGATGAGGCTCCTGGGATAGGGCTCCTCCCCGCCCGCGACGACTGTGCCGACACCTTCGAAGCCCGCCGGCTGGCCCTTGGCGCGCGGCTGCCCGTACTGGCCCTTGATGAAGGCGACATCCGATGGATTGATCGAAGCCAGACTGACCTTGATCAGCGCCTGGCTCGGTCCGGGCGCCGGCACGGCGATGCTTCCCGGCTCGAGATACGGCTCCATCGCCTCGAGCGCACTGCCGCTCGGTGTCCTGGTATAACCGTCGCCCACCAGGAGCAGCGCCTTCATTTCGGAGGGGATTGTCATCAGTGACACTCCTTGGTTGCCGCGGGAAGAACCGTATGTGGCCAGCCTAACTGCCGCTCAGACCTTCTCCTGCGTGTATTTCTTCAGCTCCGTCCGCGCCACCTGGCGGCGATGGACTGCGTCAGGCCCGTCGGCGAGGCGCAGCGTCCTCAGATGCGTCCACGAGCGCGCGAGCGGCGTGTCCTGGCTGATGCCTTTTGCGCCGAACATCTGCACCGCCTCGTCGGTGACCTTGAGCGCCACGCGTGGCGCGATGACCTTGATCTGGCTGATCCAGGGGGCCGCGGCCCGCGCGTCGCCCTGGTCGATCATCCACGCCGCCTTGAGGCAGAGCAGCCGGGCCATTTCGATCTCCATCCGGCATTCGGCGATGATGTCGAAATTGGCGCCGAGTTTCGCCAGCTTCTGGCCGAAGGCCTCGCGGCGCACGGAACGCTGGCACAGCATTTCCAGCGCCATCTCGGCCTGGCCGATGGCGCGCATGCAATGATGGATCCGGCCCGGCCCGAGCCGGCCTTGCGCGATCTCGAAACCCCTGCCCTCGCCGAGGATCAGGTTCGACGCCGATACCCGCACATTGTCGAAGCGAAGATGCATGTGGCCGTGCGGCGCGTCATCGTCGCCATAGACCTGCATGGCGCGGACCTTGGTCACGCCTTTCGTGGCCGAGGGTACCAGGATCATCGAATGGCGGCGATGCTGCGGCTCTTCATCGCCGCCGGTCCGCACCATGACGATATAGATGGCGCAGCGCGGATCGCCGGCGCCCGACGCCCACCATTTCTCGCCGTTGAGCACATAGTCACCGCCCTGCCGCTCGCAGCGCATGGAAATGTTGGTGGCGTCGGAGGAGGCGACATCCGGCTCCGTCATCAGATAGGCCGAGCGGATTTTTCCGTCCAGCAGCGGCTCGAGCCATTCCCGCTTGTGCTCGGCCGAACCGTAGCGTTCCAGAACCTCCATATTGCCGGTGTCGGGCGCGGAGCAGTTGAAGGTTTCGGCGCCGAGATGTGCCTTGCCCATCTCCTCGGCCAGATAGGCGTATTCGACGGTGGACAGGCCGTAGCCGCGTTCCGAACCGGTCAGCCAGAAGTTCCACAGGCCGCGTTCCCGCGCGGTCTTCTTCAGCCCTTCGAGAATCTCGCTCTGGCGCTTGCTGTAGACCCAGCGGTCGCCGGCCTTGCCGACTTCGCCGAGGAATTCCTTGTCAAGCGGCATGATCTCGTCGCGCACCATGGCCGCGACGCGTGCGTGGATCGGCTTCAGCCGCTCGGTCATGCCGAGATTCATCTGCGTCATCGGTCGCTAACCCTTCATGCACGCCAGGCATTTTATCCGTGGCAAGGATGACCGTACTTCGGATAGCCTTGTCAACGCGAACTGTTTTGCCCGCGGGCGGGGCAACGGCGCGGAGAATTTGGATGAGCCACCTGGACGAGCTGTTTTCGGTTGCCGGCAAGACCGCGCTGGTAACGGGAGCGGCGACCGGCATCGGCCGCATGGCGGCAACCGCGCTGGTCAAGGCCGGCGCCAGCGTGATGATCGCCTCGCGCAAGGGCGAGGACTGCATCAAGGTCGCCGGCGAATTGAACGGACTTGGCGCCCCGGGCCGGGCGGAAGGCTTTGCCGGCGACGTTTCCAGCGAGGCTGGCATTGCCGCCCTGGTCGGCGAGGTCAGGGCGCGGACCAAAGAACTGCATATCCTGATCAACAATGCCGGCGTGTCCTGGGGCGCGCCGCTGGAAAGTTTTCCCTACCACGCCTGGGCCAAGGTGTTCGGCGTCAATGTCACCGCCGTCTTCCATCTGACCCGCGAATTGCTGCCGCTGCTCGATGCCGCTGCCAGCGACGCCGATCCGGCCCGGGTGATCAATCTGGGCTCGGTGATGGGCACGCAGGCGCTGGCCGACGACGCCTATTCCTACACCGCCTCCAAGGCCGCGGTTCACCATTTGACGCGCACGCTGGCGCTCGAATTCGCCGCCCGCCGCATCACCGTCAACGCCTTCGCACCAGGCCCCTTCCAGAGCCGCATGACGGCCTTCGCCACCGGCACGGACGAACAGGCCAGGCATGTCGGCAGCCATGTCCCTATCGGCCGCATCGGCACACCGGATGACATTGCCGGCGCAACGCTCTATTTGTGCAGTCGTGCAGGCAGCTATGTCACTGGCGCCATTCTGCCGATCGACGGCGGGCAGTCGGTGCAGCATGGGTTGACCTTGTTCAAGGAATGACATTTTCCGGCCGCAGAAGCCGGAGGTGAACTGGAGGACATGAGCGTGGAACCGATCAGTCTCGATGTGCTTCTGGCCAGTGTCGGCAAGGAGGTCGGCGTTTCACCCTGGCGGGTGGTCACGCAGCGCATGATCGACCAGTTCGCCGACGCCACCGACGACCATCAGTTCATCCACTGCGATCCGGAACGGGCCAAGCGCGAAACGCCGTTCGGCGGCACCATCGCGCATGGCTTCCTGTCGCTGTCGCTGCTGTCGGCCATGACCTTCGAGACCATGCCGCCGCTGGAAAACGGCAAGATGGGCGTCAACCATGG
>NZ_RZSJ01000336.1:0-6584 GCF_003998025.1 Mesorhizobium sp. M8A.F.Ca.ET.021.01.1.1 | reverse complement strand
AGTCAGAAGAGATAAAACTGATGTCGGCCGAGGATCGTTTCGCCTCGCTGAAGCCGCTGTTCGGCGATCGCATCGGCCTTGTCCATGGCCGCATGAAGGGTGCCGAGAAGGACGAGGCAATGCGCGCCTTCAAGCAGGGCGAGACGCGCATCCTGATCGCCACCACTGTCATCGAGGTCGGCGTCGACGTGCCTGACGCCACGATCATGGTCATTGAGCATGCCGAGCGATTCGGTCTCGCCCAATTGCACCAGCTGCGCGGCCGGGTCGGGCGCGGCGATATCAAGTCATCCTGCGTGCTGCTCTACAAGGACCCGCTCGGCGAAACCGCCAAACGCCGGCTGTCGGTGATGCGTGAGACGGAGGACGGCTTCCTGATCGCCGAGGAGGACCTGAAATTGCGCGGCGAAGGCGAATTGCTCGGCACGCGCCAGTCCGGCACGCCGGGTTTCCAGGTGGCGCGGATCGAGGCGCATGCCGACCTTCTCGAAGCCGCGCGAGACGATGCCAGGCTGATCCTGTCGCGCGACCCCGAATTGCAATCGGATCGCGGCGAGGCGCTGCGGCTCCTGCTCTACTTGTTTGGCCGCGACGAGGCCGTGCGGCTCCTGCGCGCCGGATGAGGGCTTAGCGGCGGATTGGCCAGGGTTCCGTTGATCGGCTCACCGTTCAGCGTCACCAATTTCGTCTTTACCTCAGGGGCCACCAACCCGGCCGACACGATCAGCTTGGCGCCGTCCTCGATCGTCATGTCGAGCGGCACGATGTCGGATTTGGGCACATACATCAGGAAACCGGTCGTCGGGTTCGGCGTGCACGGCATGAACACGGCGATCAGCGGATCACCTTCCTGGTCGAGCTTCTGATTGATCTCGGTTTCCTTCTCGCTGGCGACAAACACCAGCGACCACACACCCTTGCGTGGATATTCGACCAGCCCAACCTGACGGAACATGTCGCCCTTGTTCGACAGCACGGTCTCGAAAATCTGCTTCAGCGAGCCATAGATGCCGCGCACCAGCGGCATGCGGCCAAGCAGGCGCTCGCCAAATCCGACTATGGCGCGGCCGACAATGTTGGCGGCGAGAAAACCGATCAGCGTTATCAGGATCAGCGCGACGATCAGCCCGAACCCCGGAACCGGGAACGGCAGGTAGGTATCGGGGCTGTAACGCGCCGGGATATAGGGTTTGACCCAGGAATCGACCCAGCCGATGAACGACCATGCGATATAGGCGGTGATCGCCAGTGGGGCGCAGACGACGAAGCCCGTGAGGAAATAGTTCCTCAGCCGGGTCATGCCGGGGGTCTTCGGAGCATCGGACATGGTTCACCGGGCGCGCGGATTGCGCCGCAACATTAGTGAACCGGAAGACGGTTTGGAACTGCGAAGTTTTTAAAGGCGCCTGTTTAAGAGTGCCTATTCCACCGTCACCGATTTCGCCAGATTGCGCGGCTGATCGACGTCGGTGCCCATGAACACGGCGGCGAAATAGGCGAGCATCTGGATCGGCAGCGCATAGATGATCGGCGAGATGATTTCCGGCACATCCGGCAGCACGATCGTCTCCATCGTCTTCACGCTCACCTGTGCCGCACCTTTGCTGTCCGTGATCAGGATGATCTTGCCACCGCGCGCCGCCACTTCCTGCATGTTGGACACGGTCTTTTCGAAGATGCGGTCGTGCGGCGCAATCACGATCACCGGCATGTTCTCGTCGATCAGCGCGATCGGCCCGTGCTTCAGCTCGCCCGCCGCATAGCCTTCGGCATGGATGTAGGAGATTTCCTTGAGCTTCAGCGCGCCTTCCATGGCCAGCGGGAAATTGGTGTCGCGCCCGAGATAGAGCACGTCCTTGTAGCGCGACAGCTCGCGCGCGATCCGTTCGATCTGCTCTTCGAGCTTCAGCACCTGGTTGGCATAGCGCGGTGCTTCCGAAAGCGCTCGCACCAGCGTCTTCTCTTGCTCCGTCGAGATCGCCCCGCGCGCCACGCCGGCGCGCACGGCAAGCGACGCGAGCACGGACAATTGACAGGTGAAAGCCTTGGTCGAAGCGACGCCGATCTCCGGCCCCGCGAGCGTCGGCAGCACCACGTCGGATTCGCGCGCCATGGTCGATTCCCGCACGTTGACGACGGCGCCGATCTTCATGCCGGCCTTGCGGCAATAGCGCAGCGAGGCCAGCGTATCGGCGGTCTCACCGGACTGCGAGATGAAGAAGGCCGCATCGTTCGCCGACAGCGGCATCTCGCGGTAACGGAATTCCGATGCGACATCGATATCGACCGGGAGTCTCGCATAGCGCTCGAACCAGTATTTACCGACAAGGCCGGCGAGATAGGCAGTGCCACAGGCGGAGATGGCCAAGCGGCCGATCTTGGCGAAATCGAATGGCAGGTCGAGCGGCTTGGACACGCCGGAGACAAAATCGACATAATGCGCCAGCGTGTGCGAGATCACCTCGGGCTGCTCGTGGATTTCCTTCTCCATGAAATGGCGGCGGTTGCCCTTGTCGACCATGAAGCTGGTCGACAGCGACTGCTGGCGCCTGCGGTCGACTTGTCTGCCGTCGATGTCGAAGATGGCGACGCTGTCGCGGCGCACCACCGCCCAGTCGCCGTCTTCGAGATAGGTGATCGAGTTGGTGAACGGAGCGAGCGCGATGGCGTCGGACCCCAAGAACATCTCGCCATCGCCATGGCCGACCGCCAGTGGGGGGCCGTTGCGGGCGCCGACGATCAGGTCCTCGTCGCCCTTGAACATGATGGCCAGCGCAAAAGCGCCTTCCAGCCGCTTCAGCGCCTTGTGCGCGGCCTCGACCGGCTTCAGCCCCTTGGCGAGCTCCCTCGCCACCAGATGCGCAACGACCTCCGTGTCGGTCTGCGACGAGAAGGAATAGCCGTCGCGGATCAACTCGTCGCGCAATTCGGCAAAATTCTCGATGATGCCGTTGTGGACAATAGCGACGCCGTCGGAAAAATGCGGATGCGCATTGGTCTCGTTGGGCACGCCGTGGGTCGCCCAGCGGGTGTGGCCGATACCGATCGTGCCATCGAGCGGCTCGTCCTTGAGCCGGCGTTCGAGGTTGACCAGCTTGCCTTCGGCGCGGCGGCGGCCGAGCACGCCCTTTTCGATGGTGGCGACGCCTGCCGAGTCATAGCCGCGATATTCGAGCCGCTTCAGCGCATCGACGATAAGCGGCGCAACCTGGGAGTGGCCGACGATTCCAACGATACCGCACATGCAGACAGTCCCCGATTGCCCATGGAAAACCAGCGCTATTTAGGGGTGGCCGGCCTGCCGCGAAAGTCACATTGCATTTCGTCCCGTGTAACGGACGCTTCTGCAGGCATGCACCATGACAGCCCGCCCTTGCAATCCGGTTACTGCAATCGCTCGGTTTTTCGATTGCTTCGGCGAGAAAGCAGCCCCGTCGACCAATCGCTAATGGTCGGCGCCAGCCGCCTTTTTCTTCGCCGCCGCTGCGGAGGCAAACCGTTCGCGCAATTCCTTGGCTTTGCCGGGAATCGTCTTCTGGCGGGCACGGCCGAAGGCCAGCGCATCGTCGGGCACGCTTTCTGTGATGACGCTGCCCGAGGCGATATAGCCGCCCTTGCCGATGGTGACCGGCGCCACCAGTGAGGAATTCGAGCCGATGAAGGCGCCCTCGCCGATATCGGTGAAGAATTTCGAATAGCCGTCATAGTTGCAGGTGATGGTGCCGGCGCCGATATTGGCCCCGGCGCCGACGCGGGCATCCCCGATATAGGTCAAATGGTTGACCTTGGCGCCCTCCTCGATAACGGCCTGCTTGACCTCGCAAAAATTGCCGACCTTGGACTTCTGCTTGAGATCGGCGCCCGCCCGCAGCCGTGCGAACGGCCCGACATCGCAATTGGAAGCAATGGTGGCGCCCTCGATATGGCTGAAGGCGTGGATCTTGGCGCCCGAGGCAACCCTCACACCCGGTCCAAACCAGACATTGGGTTCGACGATCGTGTCGGCGCCAATTTCGGTATCGTGCGAGAAATAGACGGTTTCCGGAGCAATCAGCGTCACGCCCGACAGCATCGCCTCATGGCGCCGACGCGCCTGCCAGATGGCTTCGGCTTGCGCCAGTTCGGCGCGGTTGTTGATGCCCAGCGCACTTTCGAAGCTGGCTTCGGTGGCAACGACATCAAGGCCCTGTGCACTGGCGATCTCGACGATATCGGTGAGATAATACTCGCCCTTGGCATTCTTGTTGCCGACGGCGTCGAGCAGTTTGAGCGCGTGCGCGCCGGCCACCGCCATCATGCCGGCATTGCAGAAGCCGATCTTCTTCTCTTCTTCGGAGCAATCCTTTTCCTCGCGGATCGCTATCAGCTTGCCTCCCTTTTCGATCAGCCGGCCATAGCCGGTCGGGCTGGGCGGTCGGAAACCGATGACCACGACAGCGGCACCTTCAGCCAGTTTCAGTCGCGCCACCGTCAGGGCATCCGCATCGATCAGCGGCGTATCACCGAACATGACGAGGACATCGTCATAACCCTTTGATATCGCTTCGCGAGCGGCGAGGACGGCATGCGCCGTGCCAAGGCGTTTGTCCTGAACGAAGGTCTCCGCCTTCGGTGCAAATTTCGCCGCCGCCTTACGCATCTCATCCGCGCCATGCCCGATGACCAGCGCCTGGCCGCTGGCGCCAGCGGCCTCGGCCGCCTTCACCACATGAGCTACCATCGGCAACCCCGCGATCTGGTGCAGCACCTTCGGCAGCGCGCTCTTCATGCGCGTGCCTTCGCCGGCGGCGAGGATGACGGACAGGCAGGTTCTCTGGCTCATGAAGGCAACCATATGAAAAGGGTTGGGAATCAAATCATGCTAGCAGTGGCGCGATGCTGCACCAATGCGGTTAAATTCCGGTGAGATGCAGACGGAAGAGCAACTGACTTCTAATCAGTAGGCTTACCCCAGCCGCCCCAGCAGCGGAAAATTCTCCAGCAGCCAATAAGACACCGCCTGCACGCCGCCGGTGAGGAAAAACACGCCGGCGACGACCAGCAGCGCGCCGATCGCCTTTTCGACGCGGCCGAGATGGACGCGGAATTTGCCGAGGAAGCGCATGAAAGCGCCGGAGAACAGCGCGGCGATCAGGAACGGGATGCCGAGGCCGAGCGAATAGGCGGCGAGCAGCAGCGCGCCCTCGCCCACGGTTTCACGGCCGCCGGCCAGCGTCAGGATCGGTCCCAGCACCGGTCCGATGCAGGGCGTCCAGCCGAAGGCGAAGGCAAGGCCCATGACATAGGCGGCGACGGCGCTGGCCGGCTTGCCCTGCGACTGGAAGCGCGCCTCGCGCGACAACAAGGGGATGCGCAGGATGCCCAGAAAATTCAGGCCCATCAGGATGATCAGCACCCCGGCGCCCATCGCCAGCGGCTCCTGCCAGACGCGCAGCAGCCGGCCGATGGTCGAGGCGCCGGCGCCGAGCGCGACGAACACGGTCGAAAAGCCGAGCACGAAGGCGATCGAGGAGTAGAGCAGCGCGCCGCGTGCGCCCTGACTTGCGGTCGCGCCCGCATTGCCGCGGAAATCGTCGACCGATATGCCGGCCATGTAGCAGAGATAGGGCGGCACCAGCGGCAGCACGCATGGCGACAGGAACGAGATGGCCCCCGCCCCGACCGCGCTGACATAGCCGATGTCCAATGCCATTCCAAAGCTCCTACTGTTCCGGCGCCGATATAGCGACGCGCCGACCTGTGCGCCAATCACCAATGTGTGGCAACCGGTCGCCGTTCGGGCAATCGCACTCGCCCCGAATTCAGCTGCGCCACCCATCTTAGTACGACCGAACCGAGAGAATTGTTACGGGCAACGAGGCCCGCCAGCTGCCAATGTCCTCAAGCCTCTCGGGAAGAAAACCCGACCGGCAGGCGTTGACACGACGAGGCCGCGATTTCCCGCGCACCTCCACATATTAGCCAGGGAGATTTCCATGAAGACCATAACTGTAGGGCTAGCCGCGCTTTTGCTCAGCACCGTCGCATCCCTCGCCGCCGATGCGTGGAAGGAAGCCAATGTCGGAGGCACCAAGATCTACACCAACGCCAAGGGCATGACGCTTTATACCTACGACAAGGATGAGAAGGGCAAGTCGAACTGCGACGACAAATGCGCCGCCAACTGGCCACCGTTGAAGGCCGAAGCCGGCGCGAAGGCCTCCGAAGGATGGACGATCGTCAAGCGCACCGACGGCACCAAGATGTGGGCCTATGACGGCAAGCCGGTCTACACCTTCATCAAGGACAAGAAAGCCGGAGATGTGGGCGGCGATGGCGTCGCCGGCGTCTGGCACATCGCCAAAGCCGACTGAACCCCTCAACGCCATATCCTGCCCGCTGGGGGACATGGGTTGGTCGCCGGCATCCTTGCCCGATCCGGCGATTGGCTTTTTTGTGAACCATGGCGCGCCCCGGTCCGGCATTCCGGCGGATCTTTCCTCGACTCACCGAAAAATGAACCGGGTCATCTTTCGAGACTGGCGACGATCATCCAGCCTGACCGAAATTCTGTGATTTCTCCATACACTCTTAGAGTGTATTGC
>NZ_RZSJ01000335.1:0-6594 GCF_003998025.1 Mesorhizobium sp. M8A.F.Ca.ET.021.01.1.1 | reverse complement strand
CCGCCGCATGGTCTCGTCGGGGGTGAGGTCGGTGCCGGCCCGGACAGCACGTTGTCGCGCAAGGACGGCGCGAGCGGATCCGCCTGCCGGTGCTCGTGACCGAGCCCTATGAACTGCTGAAGGGCGATATCTTCCGTCACGTTTCGCCGTCGGGCGGTGGCTATGGCGATCCGCTCGATCGATCGCTCGACGACATCCGCTACGATCTGCTCGAAGGCTACAGCATGCGCGCTCACCTTGAGGCGAAATACGGCGTGATCTTCACCGACGGCGAGGTCGATGCCGCCAAAACGTCTGCCGCGCGTGCCCGCTTGCGCAGCGAGCGGGCAATAGCCCAGGCAAAGAGCACCCAGGGCGTCTCGGCTCGTGGCGCCGCCCCTAGGCGATCGGCCCGAAATACCGGCAGACGTGCTCACCCCCCGACTTAAGGCACCCCAAAATCTGTTCCGTGAACAATCTCGCTCCTAGATGACTACGATATACAAACTGCGTTTGACGCACGTTGTTGGCCGATTGATGGTCCTCTGTAACGAATGTGCGGCGGCCAACCCAGCCAGGACTTGATAGATGCAGAAGTTTGAAAATTTGAGAGAATTGCAATCTGAGGTCGCCGGGTGGCGACGTCATCTGCATCAATACCCAGAGCTCGATTATCGATTGCATAACACGGCCAACTTCGTTGCAGAGAAGCTGGCTTCTTTCGGTATCAATCACATCGAAACCGGGATTGCTGAGACTGGGGTCGTCGCACTGATCCAAGGCGAAGGCGGAGAGGGTCCGACTGTCGGCCTGAGGGCAGATATGGACGCCTTACCGATTGCAGAAGCATCAAACAAGCCGTGGTCCTCCCGGGTGCCCGGCAAGATGCATGCCTGCGGCCATGATGGCCATACAGCTATGCTTCTTGGGGCAGCAAAGCATCTTGCTAAAACGCGGAACTTCAAAGGCACGGTCGCCTTGATCTTCCAGCCAGCTGAAGAAGATGGGCGAGGCGGTCAGAAGATGGTGCAGGAAGGGATTATGGACCGCTTTGGCATCTCACAGGTCTTTGGCATGCACAACTCGCCGGGTCTCGACGTCGGGAAATTCGCCATCGCTGATGGGCCAATATTGGCTGCGCTCGATGAGTTCGATATTACGATAAGGGGTAGAGGGGGGCATGCGGCAATCCCACATCTTACAATCGATCCGGTCGTTATTGGAGCGCAGATCATTCTCGGGCTGCAGACCTTGGTGTCTCGCTACACAGATCCCACGGAATCGCTCGTCATTTCCGTCACAAAACTGAGCGCCGCGCAGGCCTACAACATCATCCCCGATACGGTCGAGTTGTCGGGCACTGTTAGGACGCTGCTGCCGAGCATGCGAGACTTCGTCGAGCATCAGATTCTGGCGTCCGCTCGAGGCATCGCGCAGGGGTTCGGCGCAGATGTTGAGCTGAAATACCGGCGCCTCGAACCGATGACCATCAATCATACCGAGCAGACTAGTCTGGCAGTCGCGGCTGCTCGAAACCTCGTCGGCTCGGGTGCCGTGAATGACAAGGTCAAGCCTCTAATGGGCTCAGAAGATTTCGCCTATATGCTCGAAGCGCGGCCTGGCGCGATGATATGGCTCGGGAACGGATCGACAGCAGCCGTACACAACCCGGCTTACGACTTCAACGACGAAGCCCTCCCTTACGGGATTGGCTACTGGATAAGCCTCGTCGAGACGACATTGAAGGCATGAACCCCTGTAGCTGACCACTGCCCAGAATTGATCGGAGCGGTAGTCAAGATCCAGAGCCATCGACCAAACTCTCGACAAAGATAACGTGGACCCGGATGGGTGTCTGGCAAACGGCTCGGAATGAGACCTTGGATGCATGGAAAGAGATGTCTGACGCATCTCCAAATGCGCGCTCGCTACTCTCAGGCCAAAGCAGCGGGTGGACGTGTCCATCTGAAAACGCGATAGTGCCGTCCCGGACTCTATATTGGCGAACTCTGCCCCAAGTAGCGCATACTTAGCGTTCAGCTGGTGTGTGCGCCCATCAATGGCTCTAAATGAATCGAGCGAAGTGAAGTGCAGATCAAAGACGTCCTTCTTGCGCCTGGCAACGGCGCGTTCTTTTATGACGATCAAGCTGCCATTAGGTCCGGCGCGACCCAGGACGGCTTCATCTATGTCGGCACACCGACTACGCCTGGGTTTGATCGAATTCGCATTCCGGCATCGTCGCTCAGTGTCGGGCTGGTTCTTACCGACGAAACCGTCGTTTGGGGCGACATGATGAACGTCCAGTACTCCGGTGCAGGTGGACGCGGCCTTGTGTTCGACACCAATCAAATCTCGGATCTTACCTCACGCGCTGTCGTACCGCGGCTTCTTGATGTCGATGCCACTCAGTTTCGTGATTCCTGCACGAACGCTTTTCAGCTCGTCGAACATCGGCGTCTACCTCTGGCTATAGAGTATGGCGTCAGCCAAGCTCTTCTTCGCGCAGCCGCCCATCTCCACCGTAAGACGATGGCAGAGATCATATGTAGTGAGTTCGGGCTGCAGTTACCCACGTCCCGAGTCCCAATTTACTGCCAGAGCGGTGACTCGCGAGAAATCAACGTCGACAAAATGGTTTTGAAAGCCGTGGATGTGCTTCCCCACGGTCTGATCAACTCACGGCAGAAATTCGGCATCGACGGGCAAGCCTTCATGGAGTTCGTGAAGTGGGTTGCAACGCGTACGCGCCAAATCGGCCGCCCGGGGTATCATCCGGTGCTGCATTTCGATGTGTATGGCTGGATCGGCCAGGAAATCGGCCTGGAGCCGCAAAGCATCGCCGACTTTATCTGCAAGGTTGCAGATACGGTCCCGGATTTCACGCTCAACATCGAGTCCCCGGCGGATTTTGGTTCGACGCAAGCTCAAATTGAGAACTACGCCAAGATCGTATCGATCTTGGACAACCGGGGCTCCAACGCACGCCTTGTCGTGGATGAGAGATGCAATACGCTTGAAGATATTCGGCTCTTCGCAGAAGCGAAAGCCACGCATCTTGTCCAGATCAAGACGCCCGATGTCGGTTCAATTGCCGACACAGCGCGGGCCGTTCTCCTCTGCAAGAAAAACAAGGTCGGAGCGTATGTCGGAGGAAGCTGTACCGAGACAGATCTCTCCGCCCAAGCTTCTGTCCACGTATCCGTGGCAACCCAGGCCGACATGATGCTTGCAAAGCCCGGAATGGGTGTCGACGAGGCATTCTCAATTGTCGGGAACGAACAAAGCCGGTTGCTTGCGATGCTGGACCGTCGCCGGTCTCAAGCCATAAACGTTGGATGAAAAGCACGGTGTCGCATGCAAAACGCTCTTGAGGGGATCACTGTCGTAGCCGTGGAGCAGGCCGTGGCCGCGCCTTATGCATCGTCTCGCCTTGCCGATGCCGGCGCCCGGGTGATCAAAGTCGAAAGGCCCGAAGGGGACTTCGCGCGCAACTACGACAAACTGGTGCGGGAACAGAGCGCTTACTTCGTCTGGCTCAACCGGGGTAAGGAGTCGGTCTGTCTGGACCTGAGGTCGGAGGCGGACCGCGCCGTCCTGGACACGCTCGTTGCCAGTGCTGACGTTTTTATCCAGAATCTGAAGCCGGGCAGCATCGAAAAACTGGGTTTCGGGTCTGCGGATCTCCGTCGTCGTTTTTCGCGGCTGATCACCTGCGACATCTCTGGTTTCGGGGAGAAAGGCCCGTATGCCCATTTGAAGGCTTATGATCTCCTCGTCCAGGCTGAAACAGGTCTGTGCGCGATCACCGGCACCCAACAGGGACCGGCGCGTGTAGGGGTCTCGGTTTGCGACATCTCGGCGGGCATGACGGCGCATAGTGCCATTCTTCAGGCACTCTATTACCGCGAGGTTACCGGCAAAGGGACCAGCATTCAGGTGTCACTGTTCGATGCCGTCGCCGACTGGATGAACGTGCCGGTTCTGCAACATGACTATAGCGGCTACCACACGGCACGCGCTGGCGTGAAACACCCGTCGCTTGCGCCGTATGGCGCCTATCGTTGTGCCGATGGCAAAGACGTCATCTTTTCGGTTCAGAATGACCGCGAATGGGTAAATTTCTGCGAGAAATTCCTGAAGCAGCCGGCGCTCACGCGCGCACCTGGTTTTGCCGATAATATGGAGCGCCTCGGTCACGGGGCGCAACTTGATGAGATCATTGAACTGCGTTTTTCCGAACTATCCTGCCACGAAGCAATGCAGGAGCTTGAGGCAGCCGGTTTGGCATATGGCCGACTGAACGAAGTGGCGGATCTTTCAAAGCATCCCCATCTTCGCAGGGTCGAGGTCGTCACACCCGAAGGAACTGTCGAGACGATAGCGCCTGCGGCGATCTTCAACTCGGAGCGCCCCTCGCTGCGCCCAGTGCCGGGTCTTGGCGCGCATACAGAGACTATCCGGGAAGAGGTTCTGGGGCGTTTGCGCGATACGGGCCACGTTTCTGGCAGCTCTGCGGTCTCGGCCATGCGGGAAAATACCAAGCGTTGCGCGGCCGAGGGGCTAGCGAAGGAAGTCGGGCGGCTCGGGGCCCAGCCCTTAACCATGAGATCATCACCTGGAGACCCAGAGGACCTTCTCCGGCCGCCGGTGTCATATATTTCCCTCCTCGCTGTACCACCATGAACCAACTTACGAGACGGCGCTGAGCGTCGTTCGCGCGGCGCGGGAGAGTGTTTCATTCAGGACGACCTTGCGAGCGGCGAAGCAGCGCGGTTTCCTAGGGACGGGCCATCTGCAAACGCGATGATATCGTCCAGAATTTTATATTGGCGAACTGAACACCACGTCGCGCATACTCGCAGCTAGCGGGACAAACGCCCGCCCGCAGAGATATGCTCCGGCGCCTGCAATAAGCGAAATGCCACATCTTACCTTCGATCTCGATGTGACTGGCGTGAGCATGGGTCCTGCTGGTGAATGAGGAAGCCTCGCTTGGTCCTTTGGTTGCAGACCCAGACCGCTGAAGCACCGGAAAAACCTGCTCTCGCTGCCGGGGAAGCCCGCATGAGTGGATCGAGCGATCTGGCATGATGAGAAGTCCTGAGGACCGGCTTTTACGTTTGGCATGAGAGAGGTGCCGCGCACTGACCAAGGTAATTCGGCAACAGTGAAGCATGTATGCGCTGTTAAATGCCATATACAAAGTTTATATGGAAAATAGTACCTATAAATGTGCAAACGTTCAATTTGTCCAAGTAAAATTCGAGACATAGTTGCATAAAAGCAACGTCTAATTTATATAGCTCTGAAAGATAAACTTTGCCCTTGCGCAAATGGGAGCCATGGGTAGCTTCGCGCTGCGAAGAATGCACTGCGATGTGCGTCCGTTTCGGTCGTCGGGGCAAAGATGGTCGTCAATCGACGTTCTTCCCCTTTTTGTTGAGAGGCACCAGGTTGAGGCCGCGAGACGGCTGCTAGTTCGCATGCGTGCGAAAACGCAATACATCGCAGTTCTCCAAACTTCATGTCTTCAACGCTCTTTCGGCGGCCTGTTGAGGGAATCCTATTGGGAAAGCCACCTATGTCCGGACCGAGTGATCTTGCGGATGAAAAACGCCAGAGCGAGCTTTCAAGCTTTGTCTTGAAGGAGGTGCAGCGCATTCTTGCCCAATGCGATGAGGCAAAGCAGGGCGACAAGGCTGCTGGCGCGCTTTCGGGTTCTCCTTCCGACAACTCGACCGCCGTGGTCGCCGAATTTCTTGGCAGACTCGAGGCCGAAGCAGCGCGACGGCTGGATGCTCAGGCGTGTGAGATCGCTTCGCGACCGCGGCCCGCCGATCATCCCCTTGGGCATCCGCTTCTGAAAGATCATCCCAGAGAAGGCGCCCGCATTGCTGAGTGGGCCGGTCCAGTTGCGGGGTCGACGCATCTCGAGAGACGTTTTGGAATACCGCGGTCAACGCTACATTGGTGGCAGCGGCACAATGATGTGGTTGCCTTTCGCAGAGGCTCCCGCAAGCATGTATTTCCCCTGGCTCAGTTCATCGACGGCAGGCCTATGCCCGGAATCCGGGAGGTCCTTTCCTCGATCTCCGATCCCAGACTGGCTTGGCTGTGGCTGATCAGCCCGTCGCCTCTGCTCAAGGGTCGTGTTCCTGTCGAATTGCTCAGGGAAGGCATGAACACAGAAGCTGTTGCGTCGGCCGCCCAGGCTATTTCTCTGATTGGATCTATCTGACGATTCGTCGGCGTCGTTGGCTGTTCGCGCACGCTCGATGTGGCCGCAAGCAGTGAATGTGCCAATTGTGCGGTTTGTACAAATGTATAGTTGTTCAATTTGTGCAAGTAATAACGGCTATTTAGTGATAAAAATACAACTAATACTGGTACATATTGCAGTGGAACGGAATTTGAACTTGCGCTATTCCGCCCGGTGAATAGCGTTCGAACCGGGAAGGATGCATCGCGATGCGCATCTTTTTCGATCGTGGGGATAGGGAACGGTTCGTCTATCGACGTCCTCGCCCTTTTCAAATCATTCAAGGAGATCAAGTATGAACATCAAGAGCCTACTTCTCGGCTCCGCTGCGGCCCTGATCGCAGTTTCCGGTG
>NZ_RZSJ01000334.1:0-6617 GCF_003998025.1 Mesorhizobium sp. M8A.F.Ca.ET.021.01.1.1 | reverse complement strand
GTCGAGCCAGACGGTGGCACGCGACACACGCTCGAGGAAGCGGCGGTCGTGCGAGATCACGATGAGCGCCGAGGAAGTCCGGACGAGTTCCTCTTCCAGCCATTCGATCACCGACAGATCAAGATGGTTAGTCGGCTCATCAAG
Organism: Mesorhizobium sp. M8A.F.Ca.ET.021.01.1.1; assembly: GCF_003998025.1. Taxonomy (NCBI): domain Bacteria; kingdom Pseudomonadati; phylum Pseudomonadota; class Alphaproteobacteria; order Hyphomicrobiales; family Phyllobacteriaceae; genus Mesorhizobium; species Mesorhizobium sp. M8A.F.Ca.ET.021.01.1.1. Next base: position 6,473 of record NZ_RZSJ01000334.1, on the reverse strand, counting down.
AAGCAGGATGTCGGGCTCCGGCGCCATGACGCGGGCAAGGGCGGCGCGCCTGGCCTCGCCGCCGGACAGGTCTGCCGGCCGCTCCTCGCCTGACAGGCCGAGATGCTCCATCAGATAGCTGGCGCGGTAGGGATCGTCGGCCGGGCCGAGTCCGGCCTCGACATAGGCCCGCACATTGGCAAAGCCGTCCATGTCGGGCATCTGGGGCAGGTAACGCACCGTTGCCGAAGGCTGGCGGAACACCTCGCCGTCCTGCGGTTCGATCAGGCCGGCGGCGATCTTGAGCAGCGTCGACTTGCCGGACCCGTTGCGGCCGACCAGCGCGATCTTGTCGCCGGCCGACGCGGTCAGGGCGGCGCCATCGAGCAGCGGCGTGCCGCCAAAAGTCAGTCTTATCCCGTCGAGATTGAGAAGGGGCGGGGCCATGTCAGCTTTCGGGCAATGGATAGGGATGGGCAAGCAGCAGCGCGCGGCCGTGGCCGAGCGCGATGTCGAGGCGGCCCTTGACCTCGTTGGAAATGGTCAGCGACGATCCGAAAGCCACCTCGACCTTGTCGAGCGGCCATTTGGCGCCGGTGACGGTCAGGCCGGAGAGTTCGGAAAAGCCGAGAATAGAAAATAGCGTGCCGTCGGCATAATCGAAGCTGGCCCTGCCGTTGAGCAAGGGGACACCCTCCTGGGCGCCGCTGGTCAAAAGCACATCCGTTCCGGCCTCGGCCAGCCGCAGGCCAAGCGCCAGATGCAGAAAGGCGTGATCGGCGCGCTTGCCGCCGAAGGCGCCCGCCAGCACAAGGCGGGTCGCTCCACGCTCCAGTGCGGCCGCGATTGCCAGTTCGCCGTCGGTCTTGTCCTTTTCCGTCGGGAAGGTTTGCTGGGGCACGGCGGCGAGATGGGCGGGCAGATCGGCCGGAACCGAATCGAAATCACCGACCCACAATTCCGGCACGAGGCCCAGCATCCGCGCATGACCGATGCCGGCGTCGGCGGCGATCACGCGCGAGCCTTCGACCTGGCGGTCGAGCCGGGGCGTGCGGAGGAGATCGCCGCCAAGCAGGATGGTGAATGTGCTCATATCCCGTCGCCTTACCAGCCCGGCACGGGAAACGGAAGGCGGCAAACTCCCACTTGCGTGTCCCACCCGCCGGGCCTATGTGTCGAAACGCTCTAACGGGGTGCCGGACGCGAATTTCGCGGGCCGGCTGAGAGGCAGTCTCGCCAACCCGCTGAACCTGATCCGGTTTGTACCGGCGGAGGGATTAGACGTTTCGGACAGTCCGACGCCTCAATTCCTTTCAACGCAAACGAAGGAGGCGCCGATGCGCACGTTTTTATATTCTCTCATCGCAGCCACGGCGGTGACGCTGTCCGGGCCGGCCTTGGCCAAGGACAAGCTCACGGTCTACACCTATGAGAGCTTCACCGCCGACTGGGGTCCAGGCCCCGTGGTGAAGAAGGAATTCGAGGCCGAATGCGGCTGCGATGTCGAGTTCGTCTCGGTCGCCGACGGCGTGGCGCTGCTCAACCGCGTCAAGCTGGAAGGCGCTTCGACCAAGGCCGACATCGTGCTCGGCCTCGACACCAATCTCACCGCCGATGCCAAGGCCTCCGGCCTGTTCGCGCCGCATGGCGCGGTGAGCGATGTCAACGTGCCGGGCGGCTGGAGCGACGATACTTTTGTTCCCTTCGACTACGGCTATTTCGCCGTCGTCTACGATACGCAAAAGCTGAAGTCGCCGCCGAAAAGCTTGAAGGAGCTGGTCGAGGGCAGCGCCGACGACAAGATCGTCATCCAGGACCCGCGCACCTCGACGCCCGGTCTCGGCCTGCTGCTCTGGGTGAAGTCGGTCTATGGCGATAAGGCGCCGGAGGCCTGGGCCAAGCTCAAGACCAAGGTGCTGACCGTGACGCCGGGCTGGAGCGAGGCCTATGGCCTGTTCACCAAGGGCGAGGCGCCGATGGTGCTTTCCTACACCACCTCCCCGGCCTACCACATGGTCGCCGAGAACACCGAGCGTTACCAGGCGGCGTCTTTCGAAGAGGGCGAGTATCTGCAGATCGAGGTCGCCGGCATCACCACGACCGGAGCCAAGAACCCGCTGGCGGAAAAATTCATGGCCTTCATGACCGGACCGAAATTCCAGGACGCCATCCCCGAGACCAACTGGATGTTCCCGGCCGGCAAGACCGACAAGCCGCTCAACCCGGCCTTCGACAAACTGGTCAAGCCGACCAAGACCCTGCTGTTCAGTCCGGAGGAGGTCGCGGCCAACCGCAAGACCTGGGTGGATGAATGGCTGGCGGTGATGAGCAAGTAGTTGGCTGTATGATCCGAAGATGAATGCTTTACGGCGCCCCCCTCTGTCCTGCCGGACATCTCCCCCGCTTGGGGGGAGATTGGCTGTCATCGGCGATTTCGCCAATCGCCAACATTGCAGGAATGAGCTGGGCGCCGGAGCTGCTAATCTCCCCCCTCGTGGGGGAGATGTCCGGCAGGACAGAGGGGGGCGCGAAGGAACGCGACGCACGTTAAAGGCCTTTCGTGCAACCCGCGTCTGATCCCCGCATTACCGCCGGCAGCGTAGCGCTGGCGGCGATCGCGCTCTTGATCGGCGGCGCGTTTGCCGGGCTGCTTGTCGAAGGCGCACACGATCTCTCCGGCGCCTGGGTGGCCTTCGACCCTTATCTGTTGCGCGTCGTGCGCTTCACACTCTGGCAGGCGGCCCTGTCAACGCTGCTCTCCGTCGGGCCGGCCCTGTTCGTGGCGCGGGCGCTGTCGCGGCATCCACGGTTCTTCGGCCGCGCCTTCATTCTGCAGCTCTTCGCCGTGCCGTTGGCGCTGCCGGCGATCGTCGCGGCGCTCGGCATTCTGGCGCTTTATGGCCGTGCCGGCTATTTCGCCGGCCTGTTCAACTGGGTTGGCGGCCAGGGCTGGCCGGGCATCTACGGCCTCTCCGGCATTCTCGTCGCCCATGTCTTCTTCACCCTGCCGCTGGCCACCCGCCTGTTCCTCGAGGCGCTGCAGACCATCCCCTCCGACCAGTGGCGGCTGGCGAGCCAGCTCGGCATGGCGGCGCGGCCGGCGTTCCGGTTGATCGAATGGCCAACACTGCGCGCCGCCATGCCCGGCGTCGCCGGGCTCGTCTTCATGCTCTGCATCACATCCTTCACCATCGTGCTGACGCTTGGCGGCGGGCCGGCCGCGACGACGCTCGAAGTCGGCATCTATCAGGCCTTGCGCTTCGATTTCGATCCCGCGAGGGCTGTCGCGCTGACATTGCTGCAGATCGCCTTGACCTTCATCGTGGTGCTGGCGCTGACGCGGCTCGGCGCCAATGTCGTCGGCGACACCAACCTGCCGGTCGCGCCGCGCCGCTATCTCTCCGTCAACGGCACCGAAGCCACACTGAATGCCTTGCTCATCGGATTGGCGCTGCTGGTCGTCGCGGGACCGATGGCGGCGACCGTGATCGCCGGATTGAGCGCCGATCTCGACCGGCTGGCCGGCGAGACCGCTGTCCGGCAGGCGACACTCACCAGCGCCGTGCTCGGCTTCCTTTCGGCGCTGCTTTCGGTGATGCTCTCGTTGGCATTGACAATGGCGCGGCGGGCGCTGGCATCGAACCGCCGCTCCGGCCCAATGACACTGCTCGAACACGCCACCGATACCCGCGCCGGCTTTGTGCTGGTCGTGCCGCCGATCGTCGTCGGCGCCGGTTGGTTCCTTCTGTTGCGCCACGTCGGCGACGTCTTTGCCATCGCCCCGCTCATGGTCGTCACCGTCAACGCTGTCATGGCGATGCCTTTCGCGCTGCGCGCCATCCGCCCCGCCTATGATGCGGCAAGCGAGCGCCACGAACGGCTCTGCGCACAGCTCGGCATTTCCGGCTGGGCAAGGCTGAAGCTGGTCGACTGGCCGTCGCTGCGGCGGCCGCTCGCCACCGCCTTCGCGTTCGCCATGGCGCTGTCGCTTGGCGATCTCGGCGTCATCGCCCTGTTCGGCAGTGATTCCGTACAGACCTTGCCCTACCTTCTCCTGGCGCGCATGGGCAGCTACCGCACCCAGGACGCCGCCGGCCTGGCGTTGTTGCTGGGCCTTGTCTGCCTGGTACTGGTGCTGGCAGCGGACCGGCTGGGAAAGGGGATGGCCCGCGATGTCTGACGGTGCGGCTAACGCCAAAGGGGTTCCGGTGCGGCTGGACAAGGTCTCGTTCAGTTATGGCGAGGCATTGTTCGCTTTCGATGTCGAGTTCACCGCGACGCAAATCACTGCCATCATGGGGCCAAGCGGTTCGGGAAAGTCGACGCTGCTCAATCTGGTGGCCGGATTCGAGATGCCGAGATCCGGCCGCGTGCTGATCGGCGGGGGCGATGTCAGTGGTGAGCCGCCGGCCGTGCGTCCGGGGTCGATGGTGTTTCAGGAGAACAATCTTTTCGCGCATCTTTCCGTCGAGCAGAATGTCGGGCTCGGCCGTTCGCCATCGTTGCGGCTGACCGATACCGACCACGCCGATATCGCGGGCGCCCTTGCGCGCACCGGTCTTGCCGGCAAGGAGAAGCGGCTGCCGCGCGAACTTTCGGGCGGTGAGCGCCAGCGCGTCGCCCTGGCTCGCGTGCTGGTGCGTGACCGCCCGGTGCTGCTGCTCGACGAACCCTTCGCCTCGCTTGGGCCCGCCTTGCGCGACGACATGCTCGACCTGGTTGCTGGCCTTCATGCCGAGCGTGGCATGACGGTGCTGTTCGTCACGCACCAGCCGCAGGATGCCCGCCGCATCGGCCAGAAGGTGGTGTTTCTGGACAATGGCGCCGTCGCCGCCACAGGCACGGCGGACGATTTCTTTGCCGGGGCTGGTCCGGAGGCGTTCCGGCGCTATATCGGTGCGGGTGCCGGGGATGCCTTATCACGAGATATTGCCCGGAAGCGGACATAATTTACGCTCAAACCGGCCCGAGGCGATGTGGCGCTTGCTTGCCATGACTGGAGTAGTGTGGCTAGGTCCGCTCGATACCGGTCCGGCACTGGCCGTGATTTGCCTACAGCATCTGCTGCCCGGCCCGAGGGGCGCGTGACGGACGCTGTAGCAGTTTGTTTTGCGCATTGCATGATCATGCGCAAGGACCTGAAAGGAAGCCATTCTGGCGATCGGCGTTGACAGGCTACGAATGAACCCGCTGGCGCGCTTCTTGGCGCTGGCTGGCTTTGCCGTGGCGCTGGCGAGCTGCCAGATGTTCACGCCTCCGGAGGTCCAGGAATCCGGCTTCCAGCCATCCGACAAGCCGATCACGGTGGACAATGTCGCCGCCAACAACAAGCTTGCCGAACTCGCCAAGGCGCAGCATCCGCGCATCCTGGCGACCTATGGTGGCGAATATTCCGATCCCAAGCTCGAGCGCATGGTCGCCAAGGTGGTCGGCAATTTGACCGTGGTATCGGCCAACCCGACCCAGACCTATCGCATCACCATCCTCAATTCGCCCAACGTCAACGCCTTCGCACTGCCGGGCGGCTATCTCTACATAACGCGCGGCCTCCTGGCGCTGGCCAATGATTCGTCCGAGCTCGCCGCTGTCATCGCGCATGAAATGGGACACGTCACCGCCAATCATGGCCTGCAGCGCCAGCAGTTGGAGGCCGAGGAGGGCCTGGCGACCAAGGTCGTCTCGGATGTGCTCGGCGACAGCCCGACCGCCAAGGCAGCACTGATCCGCGGCAAGCTCAGGCTGGCGCAGTTCTCGCGCAACCAGGAACTGGAGGCGGACGCCATCGGCATCAAGTCGATCGGCGAAGCCGGCTACGATCCCTATGCCGCCGGCCGCTTCCTGCAGTCGATGTCGGCCTACACCGATTTCCGCTCGATCAGCGGCGCCACGGACGCCAGCCTCGACTTCCTTGCGACGCACCCCAACACGCCGCAGCGCATCGATCTGGCACAGCGCCACGCCCGCCAGTTCGGCGCGCCAGGCTTCGGCACGCGCGACCGTGATTCCTTCCTCGCCGGCATAGACGGCCTACTCTACGGCGACACGCCGGAAGAAGGCTATGTGCGCGGCGAGACCTTCCTGCATCCGGGCCTCGGCGTGTCGTTCACGGTGCCGGACGGTTTCATCATCGACAATTCGGCGGCAGCGGTGACGGCGACCGGTCCTGGCGACATAGCAATCCGCTTCGACGGCGTTTCGATCGACAAGAACCGCGCCTTGACCGACTATATCAGAAGCGGCTGGGTGGCTGGCCTCGACGACAGCACTGTCAAGCAGGAAACCATCAACGGCAATGAGGCGGCGACCGCGCATGCCGGCGCCGAAGGCTGGCAGTTCGATATCGCGGTGATCCGCGCCGGCGGCCAGGTTTACCGATTGCTGACCGCGGCGCCCTCGGCCAGCACCTCGCTGGAAACGGTGGCGCGCTCGGTCAGCGGCTCCTTCCGCATTCTCAGTCCCGCCGAAAAGGCGGCCCTGAAGCCACTGCATATCCG
>NZ_RZSJ01000333.1:0-6653 GCF_003998025.1 Mesorhizobium sp. M8A.F.Ca.ET.021.01.1.1 | reverse complement strand
GCGCCGTGCTTTCGGTCGAGCTCGCCGACGTCTCGTTGGCCGAGGCGCCGGCCAAGATCATCGGGCAACAGAAGATCAAGCCCGCCGGACAGGTGCCGATCAGCTTCGAGATAAAATTCGACTCCTCCGTCATCCGGCCGCAAATGACCTACGCGCTGCAGGCCCGGATCACCGCGGACGGAAGGCTGATGTTCATCTCCGATGTGCGCCATCAGTTCGATCCGCTGACCGACGCGCCGCAGACCATCATGCTGAAGATGGTTACGCCCAGCAAGGAAACGGCGGCTTCCATCTTTGATCAGCTCTGGGTGGTCGATTATGTCGATGGCATTGGCGCCATCACCGCGCCGCAGGCGACCTTCAGGGTCAGCGAGGCCGGCAAGGCCGGTGGCAGCGGTCCCTGCAACACCTATTTTGCCACGGCGAAGGTCGACGGCCAGGCGATCGGGATCGGCGATATCGGTTCGACTTACAAAGCTTGCGCGCCCGATGTGATGGCCGAGGAAAAAGCCCTGTTCGATGCGTTGGCCAAGGCGGCATCATACAAGGTCGATGCCGGCAAGCTCACCATCTCAGACAAGGACGGGCGCGAAATCCTGCGCTTCAGCGCCGCGAGCTGATTGCACTCCAGAAAAAAGGCCGGCTGAACGCCGGCCTTCCAGATCGGATTTGATGCCGTCGGCTCAGCCGACGATTTCGGTGTCCGAGAACCAGTACTTGATTTCCTGCGCGGCGGTTTCCGGCGCGTCGGAGCCGTGCACCGAGTTCTCGCCGATCGACAGCGCATGCACCTTGCGGATGGTACCTTCGGCGGCGTTGGCCGGGTTGGTGGCGCCCATCACGTCGCGGTTCTTGGTAATGGCGCTCTCGCCTTCAAGGACCTGCACGATGGTCGGGCCCGAGGACATGGATTCCACCAGCTCGCCGAAGAACGGCCGCTCCTTGTGGACGGCGTAGAAGCCTTCCGCCTCGCGGCGGCTCATCCAAACGCGGCGCGAGGCGATGACGCGCAGACCGGCGTCTTCGAGCATCTTGGTGATGGCGCCGGTGAGGTTGCGCCGCGTTGCGTCGGGCTTGATCATGGAGAAGGTGCGTTCGAGCGCCATGGGTCGTCCTTGTCTGAATTTGAATTGAGAGTGGCGGGCTCTATACAAGCCGCCCGGCTTATTGCCAAGAGGGTGAGGAGCGGGTCCGCGCGGCGAGCGGAAAGGCAATTGCTTGGCTTTGCGAGCGACGAACGCCCGGAGCGACAGCGAGCGTCGAACGGCCAGCGCTTCCGTGGCTGGTCGCTGCGGGCAGGCTGGATCAGACGGCTGTAAAGCAACGGTTTGCTTGCTATAGTCGTCCGGTCGGCGCCGCGCTGAAGTCGGCCCGCATGGAGACAATATGACCATGACAGACGATCGTCAGGAGCGCATTCGCAACCGCGCCCATCAGATCTGGCAGGAAGAAGGCCAACCGGCCGGTCACCACGAGCGCCATTGGCAACAGGCGGCCGCCGACATCGATCGGGAGGACGCGGGGTTGGCGGCCAAGAAGCCAGCCAGGAAGGCATCTGGCGCCGGCAAGGCAAAAGCCGCTCCCAAGGAAAAGGCCGCCACGAAAGCCAGCAAGCCAAAGAAGGCGGCCAAGTAAGGCCAGCTGTTCCGCCGCCGATTTTCGCGACAGTTTGACGGCGCTTGCCTTGCGGGCAGGGCGCGCGCTTGCGGCCGTCACGCCGCCGCCGCAACCGTTCGTCCGAGCCCGCCATGCAGATCGAGGCAGCGGGTGAACCATTGCGCCACCACGTCGCTGTCGTCGAGCAATTTGTAAGGCGTGGCGATGCGTGCCCATTGCAGCGCGCCGAAGACGATATAGTCGGCAAACAGCGGCGAGGCGCCGCCGATGAAAGGCTGGTAGCTCAACATGGAGCGCAGCGGCTCCAGCGCTGCCCGGAAGGTTGCCAGGCCGGCGTCGCGTGCGGCGGCGACGTCCTCCAGCCGCTTGCCGAAGCGCTGCTCCCGGCTCTGGCGGAAATACGAGGCGTTCTCTTCGTCTTGCATGGCATGAAGGTCAACGAGCGCCGCGGTGGTAACATAAGGGTGGATGGTCAATTGCGACCAGCGTTCGATGAAGCGCGCCATCGCCTTGCCGCCTTCGCCGCCAAACAGCGTCGGGCGATCCGGATAGGTCTCATCGAGATAGAGCGCGATGGCGAAGGAATCGATGACGACCTTGTCGCCATCGCGGATGACCGGAACGGTTTTTGAGACACCGCCTTCAATGGCCGGCACTTCGAGAAAACGCGTCGGCGCGGTCGAGATATCAAGTCCCTTGTGGGCCAGCGCCATCGTTGCCTTCCAGCAATGCGGACTGAACGGGCGGCTCTCGTCATGTCCGACCAGGTCGTAAAGCAGAATGGTCATTGGCGTCGGCCCCTTCGCGGTCTAGGTATCGCCCCGAAACCCGAAACGGGCGCGGCGGGAGAAAAGATGAAACAGCACTTCATGATGTTTGCGGCCTACAATCAATGGGCCAATGGCCGCATCTATGATGCCGCCGACGATCTGAACGATGAGGAATTCAATCGCGACGTCGGCGCTTTCTTCGGTTCGCTGATGGGCACGCTCAACCACCTGCTCGCCGCCGATCGCATCTGGATGAAGCGCTTCACCGGCGAAGGCATCGCGCCGACGACATTGGACGCCATATTGCACCGGGCCTTGCCCGTCTTGAGAACCGCGCGCGAGGCGGAGGACCGGCGGATGATCGACTGGCTCGGCGGCCTGGACGACAAAGCGCTGTCGGGTCGCTTCACCTATATGACCGTTTCGGATATGCGCACCGTCTCGCAGCGCCTGGCGCCGGCGCTGGCTCATGTCTTCAACCACCAGACCCATCACCGCGGCCAGGCGCATATGATCCTGACAGTTCTGGGCCGCCCCTCCGTGCCGCTCGATCTGGCGCATTTCCAGCGCACCGAGGAGGGAAGGGCTTTCGCCTGATCCACATGGTTTTCGTTTTGAATTCGGGGCGAGCGTTTGGCGCGGACTATCGCCGCATTTTTTGCCGTAGCATGGCTTTTACGTCCGGCCACTCGGAATCAATAATGCTGAACCGGACGGAATTGCGTTTCCGGCCGTCCGGCATGATCCGTTCATTGCGAACGATTCCTTCCTGTTTTGCTCCTATTCTCAAAATGGCCGCTCTCGACGCGTCGTTGAGTTCGTCGGTGGTGAATTGCACGCGGACACAGTTCATGACCTCAAATGCCTGAATCAGGAGAAGATATTTAGCCTCGGTATTAACCCCCGATCGCTGGACCGAACTGCCGAGCCACGTGTGCCCAATCTCCAATTTTCTGTTCGCGCGGTCGATTTTCCAGAACCGCGTACTACCGCAAATCAAGCCCGTGGCGCGGAGGACGATTGCGTATGGCATGACAGTCCCGGCCTGTCGTCCAGCCAGGGCATTGGCAATATAATCATCGATCGCGTCTGGCCCTGGAACCACGGTGGCCTTCAAGTTCCATAGCTCGCCATCTGCGGCTGCACTCAAAAGCGCTGCGGAATGCTCTGGCTGCAGGGGGCTGAGTTCAACGATATCGCCGACCAAGGCGGGTTGCCTGGATTGGACGCCGCCCATTAATCGATGATCCCTGTTTCTCTTGCCTGCAGTCATCGAGCGACAAATGAGGACCGATCCGACTTTCAGACAGCTTCTGAAGCCAAGCCCGCAATTTCGTTGTCCAGCTGGCGTTGCGTCATGGCCGCTTCCGCCATCACCCATTGCTTGAACAGCAGCATCTTGCGTGCGGCAAGGCCCTTGTGCGGCGAGACGAAGTACCAACCGGCCGTATTCGGATGATGTACGGCAAAGGGAGCGACCAGCCTCTCGGCGCGGATATCGCTGGCCATATAGGCGCGGTTGGCAACGGCAAAACCCATTCCGGCATTGGCCGCCTCGTAGGACATCATGCACGAGTCGAAATAGATGCTCTTGGTCTCGCTGAGCACAAAACTGGCGCCGGCGAAACCAAGCCAGGATTGCCAGTTCTGCGTGCAGGTGTCGGAATGCAGCAGCGTGAAGTGCTTGAGGTCGTCCGGTGTCACCTTTGACACCGGCTTGTCGCCGAGAACCTCGTGGAACAATTTGCGGCTGCACACCGGTGTCAGGTCTTCCTGAAACAACAAGTCGGATGGCAGCCCGTTGAAGTGGCCGTCGCCGTAGCGGATTTCGAGATCGAATTCGGAAGTCGTGAACTCGTGCGTCGCGTACGAGGTCGAAACCCGCATCACGATATCGGGGTGTTGCTGCTGGAACAGCGGCAGGCGCGGAAACAGCCAGCGCGCGGCAAATGTCGGCAGCACCGATATCTTCAGCACATGTTCCTGTGATTGCCCGGTCGCTTCCATGCTGGCGGCGACAATCCGCTCCAGCGCCTCACGAACGCGCGAGACATAGGTTTCGCCCTCCGGTGTCAGCGACACCGCATTGCCGCCGCGCTGGAAAATCTTGAAGCGCAACTGGTCCTCCAGGCTCTTGACGCGCTGGCTGACCGCCGAAGCGGTGATGAACTGCTCTTCGCCGGCACGCGTGAAATTCCCGTGCCTCGCAGCACTCTCCACGATTTTCAGCGAATTGAGGTTGACCTGACTGAGCAGACGCACGGCTTTCGACCTTAAGCTGGGCTTAGGGTAGCACTAGCATTCCTAATTTTACAGGGGGGGCTAATTTAATCGACTGTTAACCAAGTGTTTGCCCCCCACTTGGAGAAGTACAATGAACGCACATACCGTACCCGAACTGCGCTATGCGATGAGCCGCGAGGCCATTATCGGCCACGAAACCGCCTGGAAAGTGTCGAGCTTCGGCGTTGCGCAGTATCGGCATGGCTATGATCCGGCTCTGCTTGCCGCGATCGAGGAGGCCGCCCTGAAGCTCAAGGCCAGCCATGCCGTGCACAAGCACCTCGATCTGACCTTCATCACAGGCGCGGACCGTTTCATTCCCGAAATCAAGGAGTTGCTGAACGACAAGTTGCGCTTGGAACGGCTGTCCGACATGACGGGCACGAAGCTGGAGCCCTATCCGCTGTCGATCGTCGGTTCGACAGTTACCTTCATGAATCCCAGGGATGGCGCCGTCGAATGGCATTGCGACGGCGTTCCGGTCACTGAGCTCATTCCGCTGTCGATCAGCGATCCGCTGGTCGGCGGCCATCTCGAAATCTATTGCGACGATTCCGAGACCGGCCGCGCCATCCTCGAATCCGGCCGCGAGATTCCGCGCAACCGCATCATGCGCATCGATCACAAGATGAACTATGCGACGCTCGGGCAGTTCCTCGGCGTCCTGCATCGTACGGCGCCGATCCAGTTCGGCGAGCGCGTCACGCTGGTGCTCAACCAGCGCTCCGTGGCCAAGCCCTATGTCGACGACAACAGGATGTTCTACCTTGCCGCCGACAACGATCACGACCGCGAGTGGGTCAACGAGCTGGCCGAAGATGTGTGGCAAAACCAGCTGCCGGCCTATCGCCGGTTCGAGGCCGAACATCCGACGCCGGCCCCCGCCGAAGCGCCGGTTCCGGGTGGAGCCAGGGAGTCATGGTAGCGACCCATGATCCCGAAAAGTGGAGACCGGTTTTCGGACGGGATCATGGTCGAACGCAGAGATAGGGGCCTATGCCGATTCCTTCTGCATGGATCGGGCTCGATATCCGCGCTGGTCTTCGCTGCCGGGGCGGTGGCGTTGTGGTCGACAAATGCGCTGGTCGGCAAGTCCCTGCTGGCCAGTCACCCGGTGTCGCAGGTGCAGTTCCTGCAATTTGTAGGGGCCGCCCTGGTCTTCGCGGTCATCCGGTCGATGAGCCGCGAGAAAGCCGCGACGGCCACGGCAAGCACCGCGCTGGTGCCGCTCGCGGTCGGCTTTATCGGTCTGGTCGGCACCATGGTGCTGCAATATATCGCCTTTGCCTCGATGCCGGTGATCGAAGCCAATCTCGTGGCCTACACCTGGCCCTTGATGGTTGCCGCGGCAGTGATCGCTTTCGACAATCCCCGGCGTCCGGCCTTGCTGGGCATTGCCGCGGCCCTTGGCTTCGTCGGCGTCGCGCTGGTGATTTCGGGAGGGCGTGACCGCACCTGGTTCCAGGGTGATCTCGCCGGCTATTCGGCCGCATTCGGGTCCGCGCTGTGCATGGCTTTCTATTCGGTGATGGTGGGGCGGCTCGCCACGTCGCCGGACCGCCTGTTGCTGCCCTCGTCGCTGGTCGGCGTCGCCTTGACGCTTATATGGTCCGCTCGCGAAGGCGTCGCCTGGCCCACCGGAGTGGATCTGGTCCTCGGGCTTTATCTCGGCGCTGGCCCGATGGGGCTGGGTTATTACTTCTGGTCACGCGCCTTGAAGCTCGGAGGCAGCGGCAAGGTGGCTGTCGTCGCCTATCTCACGCCGATTGCTTCGACGCTGCTGTTGACGTTGTCCGGCGAACGGCTGACGACCACCGCCATTGCCGGAGCCATTCTCGTGATCGGCAGTTGTGTCGCGGTCGGTCTGGAGCGTTCGGAGGCGCAAGACTATGTTTGATGACAATGAACGTCTCGCCAGGCAGGAAGCGCATTGGCTGATCAAGGAATTTGGCGCCGAGGCACCGCTTTACGCCGCAATGAAGG